>JASEGX010000001.1:25253-28819 GCA_030017815.1 Thermodesulfobacteriota bacterium
TATTTCTGGGATAGATTGCGCAGAATATTACAACGGTCTTGACTCAGTCTCCGAGTAGGGGTAAGGAATTTGTAGCTTGAGACGAAGGGGGTGCTTTACAGTGTCTGAAAAAATACGCATAAGTTCTGGAGTAAGTCATCTGGATAGACTCCTGGGCGGCCTTTTCGTCGGCGATAATGTGGTCTGGTACGATGATTCAGGTAGCCTGGCCGCAGTATTTTGCCTCAATTTTCTCCAGGCATCCCTATCACAGGATAAGCCGGTAATCTATGTCAGCTTTGACCGCTCTCCGAAAAATCTCCTCGAAAAACTGGGCCCTATGGCTGAAAGCCCGTATTTGACTATCCTCGACGGTTTCACCTGCGGCAAGGGAGAAGGCATCCCTACCTTTATGAAATTCTATGAGGAGCCCGACCCGGAACGCCTCTGCCACTTGAAAATAATCGACAGACCGCAGGACGTGGGTTATGTGACAAACCTGCTCTACGAGCACCTTGATACCATGGATGGAGACGTTCGCCTCATATTCGAAAGCATGACCGGTATGCATAAAATCTGGGGCGGCGAGGAGGCTATTCTAACGTTCTATTCTCATTCTTGCCCACGCCTTTATGAATTGAATACTATAGCCTACTGGGTGATGGAAAAGTTGGCTCATTCGCCACGGCTCAGGGCACAGATCAATCAGATTGCCCAGGTGGCTATCAACCTTTGCATAAGCAGGGGGACCACCACGTTGACCATTATCAAGGCTGAAGATCGCGGCACAGAAGGCATCCATGAACCCTATCGCTATTGGACGAAAGACCTCACTGTCATGTTTGACACCGAGAAGCAGGGACCCCGTCAGCTCAACCTGGGCCTGCGCATCAAAGAACTCCGGGTTAAACGGGGTTTGTCTCAAACCGAACTGGGAAAATTGGTGGGGGTCAACCCGAGCACTATCTCTCAGGTAGAGGCCAACATCATCTACCCCTCCCTGCCGGCGTTACTGAAAATAGCCGAGGTACTTTCGGTCAACGTTACTTCTCTGTTTCAACAGGCGCTCGATCTGGACAAACGGATTATTTTCCCTGCGGCCGAGGCTGTAGATATAGGCTTTAAGGATGTCCCCGGCCGAGCCATTCGCGGCAGGCTCTTAACCCCGCCGGATTTTGACGGTAAGATGGAACCTTACATAATTGAAATAGAGCCCAATGAGGAGTTGCCTGTCCACTTTTTTATTCATAAGGGTGAGGAGATGGGGTACGTTCTGTCCGGCAAATTGCAAATGACCCTTAACATGGCCAGCTATACCGTTCGCGCCGGGGACGTGATTTACCTGACCACTGATATGCCCAGTCAATGGAAGAATCCAGGACCTAATGTAGCCAGGTTGTTGTGGATTAAAGCGACATAGAACTGAATGTCCAGCTACTGAAATAAGTCGTCTCGAATAGCCTCGAGCAGGTCATTTGCCTTGAGGTCTTCGATTTTAAAATACCGTGCCCCCATCTGGATCGAGAGTTGACGGGCCAGACCAAATGAAATCATGCCCGCTTTCTCCACATCGATCACCACACTCCGGATACGTGAATCATCTCGTATCACATTGGCTATCTCCATAGACTCCACAACCGGTTTTCCTCCATACAGACTTACATTGGCCTTGCCGTCAGAGATCAAAATAAACAAAGGGTAGATATTTGAATCCTTATGGAAAAAGTTATCAATGACCTCATATCCCAGGGTTATTCCATGTGACAAAGGGGTCTTCCCGCCGGTCGGCAGTTCTTCCAGGAGCTTATAGGTAAGTTCGATACTGTTGGTTGGAGGCAGGAGCACCTCCGCCCGGTCTCCCTTAAAGGCTACCATAGCCACCCGGTCTCTTTTCTGATAGGCATCTATAAGGAGGGAGAGGATGGCCCCTTTAGTTGCGATCATGCGTTTCCCCGCACCCATAGAGCCGCTGGCATCCACCACAAAGACAATAAAATTTCCGATCCTCTTCTCTCTTCTCCTTCCTCTGATATCGCTCTCTTCAATGGCAATGGCTATATCTTCCCTTTTCCTTTCCCTCTGATAAGGGGCGGCCGCCCGGATCGTGGCGTCAAGGGCAAAGTCCGCGTCTTTGTGGCTCAAGGTACTCCTGACATACCGACCCGCTTTCGTGGACGTCTCGGTCCGGCTCCTCCGCCCCGAACCTTTACGTACTACCCGGTCCTTCTTCGCCTGTATAGGCTTGACCCGGAAGGGCGTGCCTGTGGGAAAAATCGTTTCTAAAGAAGATCGCCCTGACCCCTGGTCTTCCTGCTCCCCTTCCCCCTGCCCTCTGGATGTACGTCCTTCCTGCTCTTTATCCCTCCGGCCTTCCTTTTGACTTTCTGACTTGTTGTCTCTTGACTCAGCGCGGGCTTGATCTTCATCTGCGGAAGATTCGTCCGGCTCTTCTCTTTCCTTTTCCTCGTGGCGGGGCTGAGGAGGCATCCTCATCCGATGAAGGAGCACAAATCCTGCCGCTTTTTTGATATCATCTTCAGTCACCTCTTTTCTCCCATCGAGAGAGGCAATGGCTATGGCTGTTTTTCTCATGATGATATCGGCACGTTGTCCGGCCACATGGGCCTCCAGTGCCAGTGTAGAACAGAGACGGAGCATCTCTTCCGGGATACGGACAGAGGGAATAAGTTTTCTGGCCCCAATTATCCTTTGCGCCAGCGCATGCTGGGCATTCTGATAGCACTTGACAAATTCAGCCGGATCTTTTTCAAAGTCCTCCCGGCGCTTGATCACCTCTACCCTTTCGCCCGGACTCTCTATACCTTCCACCTGAACACACAATCCAAATCGGTCCAGAAGCTGGGGCCGCAGTTCTCCTTCCTCCGGGTTCATGGTCCCGATCAGGATAAATTCGGCCGGATGTGTATAAGCGATCCCCTCCCGCTCGACAATATTGACCCCCATAGCCGCAGCATCGAGAATGATATCCACGATATGATCGTGCAGGAGATTGACCTCGTCTATATAAAGTATCCCCCGATGGGCCCCGGCAAGCAGTCCGGGTTCAAATCGCTTTTTCCCCTCCTTTATCGCATACTCAAGATCAATCATCCCCACCACCCGGTCCTCTGTGCACCCCAGGGGAAGATCAATCACCCTGATTTTTCTGTTGATAACTGGCAGTGTGTCTCCTTGCTTTACCCTTGCCCTACAGTCAGCACATAAACCCTGATAGTGATGAGGATCGCAGTTGAAAGGACATCCCGTAACCACCTCGATCTCAGGCAAAAGGGCGGCCAATGCCCGAACCGCTGTTGACTTGGCGGTTCCCTTTTCTCCCCGGATAAGCACTCCGCCGATAGAAGGTAAGACGGCATTGAGCAACAATGCCATCTTCAGGTCCTTTTGACCAACGATAGCGGAAAACGGATAGATATGTTTTGTGGTCCAGTCCATAGAGGAAGTGCCTAAAATGCCTTTAAATGCCTAAAGTGAACTAACGTGCCTTAAGTGTCTAAAGTTTGCTGGTAATACAGGTGGTCTGGGTTCTTAGGACAGGAGACAGGGATTTATAAGTGGGAAAGTGC
>JASEGX010000137.1 GCA_030017815.1 Thermodesulfobacteriota bacterium
CTACTCTCATCTTTAATACAGCACGAAAGGCTTGCTCCTTTCTTCATGACACACGGCCGTAGCGGAAAGCTGTTCCGCGCCCGCCGCCACGTTTTCTACCGCTTCCCCTATGCTCAATGCCGTCTGCCTGAAGCTCCTTATGCCAAGAATGATAAAGATGTTTACAATCACGGCCACCACCAGGGCTACCCCGGCCACCGCCATCAGTAGGTTCCGGCCATATTCCACGTCGTTATCCGACACCAGCTTGGCCGCCTCTACCTCCTTGTCCACCACGCCCACGATCTTCTCTGTCCCGGCTACGGTTTTATCAATAATCGTATCCAGTTGGGCATCGAGCATCTGGACTTCTTTGTTTAGGCCGCCCCGGCCCTGGGTTAATATCTGGTTAATAATCTTTTCCACTACACCAAAGGAATTACGAAATTCTGCCAGATGTGTCTTGACCTCGGCAGAGGCGATCCCGTCCAACTCGCCCATATGCTCGCCGACCTCGGCCATCTCCTTTTTGATTTCACCGGCCAATTCATCCCTCTCGGCCGTGGTCTCCGCGGTCAGAAACTCCATAACCCCCCAGCCGGTATTGGCAAGATGCAGTTGTAGTTCTTTAGCTACGATGGCGCGCTTCATAACAACATCCGAGATGTTCATCAGATGCCCGTCTATGGCCTCCATCTGCCTGATGCCGGTAAAACTGACAACACCCAGGGCGATTACAAGAAAAACAAACGCCCCGATAAGCTTTGGTCCTACGGATACTTTCATCTTTCTACCTCCTTGTATTTTTCACCGTATGGTGAATGTCATTAGTCAATAGTCATTTGTCACTGGTCATTACCTTCAGCCTTGAGCCATGAACTATGAGCTATCAGCCATCAGCTTTCAGCCTTCAGCTATTGAATGCTGCATAATAAATGTCCGCTTATCGTCATTCCGGTGAAAGCCGGAATCCAGTAAGTTCAAGCAGATTGAGATACCTCTGGACACCGGTGCCTGCCCCGGACCCCGATCCGGGGTTCACCGGTGTGACGATTTTTGCAAGAGCCTCAGGTATCAATAATTTCGCCCTGCTGACTGCTGACCGCTGAACGCTGATAGCTAATTTAAAACCTCTCAAAATCCTGCCCATCGTTATCCGGCTCCAGGATTAAATCCACCGCTTTCGATCCTGCCTGCCCAGGATTATCCCCGGTTGAACTATCAACTTTTTTCTCATGTCTCTGTGTTACAGGTGCGGCGGCCGGACTCAACTGCATCGGGGAGGAAGGAGCCGTTGGGCGTTTTACGCGCCTGATCCCAGCATGTACCGCTGCCTGCCGATCACCCTGGCCGGTCTTGAAAAACTCTGCCGCATTAAGCAATTGTTCTGCCTGAGCGGAAAGCTCTTCGGAGGAACTGGCCACCTCTTCCGCGCTACCGGCATTCTGCTGCACCACCTGATTAAGTTGTTCAATAGCCTGGGTGACCTGTTCTATCCCCCGGGCCTGCTCTCCACTGGAAGCGCTGATCTCCTGAACGAGATCGGCGGTCTTCTGTATATTGGGAACCAGTTCAGCTACCAGACGGCCGGCACTTTCGGCCACTTTGACACTGCTCCCCGATAGATTGGCAATCTCCTGGGCCGCGGTCTGGCTGCGTTCGGCCAGCTTCCGCACCTCGGCCGCCACCACGGCAAAGCCCCGTCCATGTTCTCCGGCCCGGGCCGCCTCAATGGCCGCATTCAAGGCCAGGAGGTTGGTCTGTCTGGCAATCTCTTCAATAATGGTTATCTTTTCCGCGATCTGTTTCATGGCCCCTACCGCCTGCACCACTGCATCACCGCTCTCCCTGGCATTCTGAGCCGCATCTTTTGCAATAACCGCCGTCTGCTTGGCGTTATCCGCATTCTGCACTACCGAGGCATTCATCTCCTCCATGGAGCTGGATACCTCCTCGATGCTTGCCGCCTGTTCGGACGTCCCCTGGGACATCTGCGTGGCAGCAGCATTAAGCTCTTCGCTGCCTGAAGCCACCTGCCCGGCCACTGTCCGTACATTGACGGCAAAACCGGTAAGATTATCGATCATGCTGTTCAGGCTGTTCTTGATCTCGTTAAAGTCGCCCTTATAGTCGTCTGTGATCTTTGCCGGGAGGTCGCCTCTGCTGATCTGACGGACGTATTCGGCTGAAGTCTTCAGAGGGCCGGTTACAGCATCGAGGGTATCGTTTATGCCGTGGATAATCTTTCCATAATCACCGCCGAATTTTCCGGTATCGCCGCGGGTATCGAGTCTTCCTTCCACCGCAGACCTGGTGAGCAGGTCTATCTCTGCAAGCAGGCCGTTTAGTTGCGCCACCATCTTCTTAAATGATGCGGCCAGGTCACCGGTCTCATCCCGGCTCTTGATATCGATTTCTACCGAGGTATCTCCTGCCGCCAGTTTATCAGCAACGTCACGAAGCTGGTTGACTGGTCTGACAATACGACGAGCGATAAGTATGCCTACAACAGCAGTTATTAAAACGGCTAAAGACAAGATGACGATAACGCCCATATTGACACGTTTGATCGAGGTAACAATGGCCTCCATACTCTCATGCACTTCTTTGGTCTGTGATTCCACCAATGGATTGAGATTGCGCCACAGGGCCTCTGCTGCCTCATCAAACTCGGCCATCAGCTTGTTTCCGCCGGCCGGCCCGTGCTCTATGTAAGCCTGGGCCATCTTTTTCCCGGTGGCATGATATGCGTTAAATTCTGCTTCCAGTTTCTTCAGGTGTTCCAATCCCTCCTGGTTGTTTTCCTCGGTGAACATCTCCCTGAACTTATTCAGCCCGGCCAAAAAAGATCGTCTGTGCTCCTCTGCCTTCTCAAAACCATCATTCAGGCCGTCCTGCGCCCGCGTGGCCGAGATATCCGATAGCCACTGCTGTACCTGTATAACGTCCACCTTCATCTGCTGGGCGGTCTCGTGAAAGACGATGCTCTCGTCCTTTGTCAAGGTCGACCTTGATTCTACATCCCGATTGGCAAAATAGGCCCATCCCCCGATGATCAGCATAGAAAGCAAGGGGATGACAAAACCAACGGCCAGCTTTGTACCTATCCTGACTTTCATCTTTCTACCTCCTTGTATTGTAATAGCCGTCAGCGTTCAGCTATCAGCCTTCAGCTAATTTCGCCCTGCTGACCGCTGATCGCTGAAAGCTGATAGCTGTTATTTACGCCGCCTCCTCCCGCTGCGCGCACCGCGTGATCTGGGGTACATCCAAAATCAAGGCCACCGTGCCGTCACCCAGTATAGTAGCCCCGGATACGCCGTCGGCCTGCCTGAACATCTTGCCCAGAGGTTTAATCACCGCCTGCTTCTCACCCACAATCCTGTCCACAACCAGGCCTGTAACGAAATCCTCGGCCTGCACCACGATGACCTGTTCTATAGATAGCGCTTCTCTATCCGACGTAACAAAGAACTCACTTAATCGGACATAAGGAACAAGCCTATCCCGGACATTCATCACATGGCGTCCGTGGGTATTATCAATATCACGCCCGGTCAATTCCACACACTCCTGCACATGATGCAGCGGAATCACAAACCGCTCCCGGCCTGACTCCACCAGGAGGCCGTCGATTATGGCCAGGGTCAGGGGCAGTCTGACCGTAACCGTGGCGCCTCGCCCCTTTTTACTCTGAATATCAAACGAACCCCGCAGGGCCTCTATCTCCCGCCTTACCACGTCCATGCCTACCCCGCGGCCCGAGACATCGGTGACCACTTCAGCGGTAGAAAATCCCGGCTGGAAAATGAGATTAAATATCTGGGAATCGGAGAGACTCTTTGCGTCGTCGATCAGGCCTTTTTCCATGGCCTTACGGACGATGGCCTCTGTATCCAGCCCTTTGCCGTCGTCCTCAACCGATATAACCACCTCCCCTCCGGCATGCGCCGCTGTCAAACGAATTATGCCGCGACGCGGCTTGCCGGAGGCCTCTCTCTCCTCCGGAGTCTCTATGCCGTGGTCCAGACTGTTACGGATGAGGTGGACCAGAGGATCGCCGATCTTCTCGATAACCGTTTTATCGAGTTCTGTCTCGTCTCCCTCTGTAATAAAATCAACTTCCTTGCCCAGCGCCACGGAAAGGTCGCGCACCAATCTTTTAAACTTGGCAAAAGTGGAGCCAATGGGCAGCATACGCACTCCCAGGACACAATCGCGCAGTTCGCCGGTAAGACGCTCGACACTCTCTACAGCCGTCAGCAGTTCCGAGTTCCCGTTAGACCCGGCCGCCTGAGTGAGCTGGGCCTGCGTAGTAACCAACTCACCCACTATATTAATAAGCTGGTCAAGCTTTTCGGCTGCCACGCGGATGCTGGTAGCGCTATGCTTTTCTGCCTGCTGCCGGATAATATGCTGTTCGACCAGGGCTGAATTAACCTTTTCCTTAGACACCGTACCGGTCTCGACCAGTATCTCCCCGATCTTTTTTTGATCCTTTGCGGCCCTTTCCACCGCTTCGGCAGGGACATCTCCGCGAGCGACCAGTATCTCACCAACCTTACCGGTCGCCGCATCACCAATCGTGGTCTCATTTGCTATCTTTTCAATGGCCACCTCGCTGCTGTCTTCCACAAATATAAAAACATCGCGGATCGCGTTGATATCGGCCTCAGAGATAAGGGTCATGTCCCATCCGAGATAACACTCATCATAATTGATTTCTTCCAGGCAGGGGATGCGGTCGGAAAGAACAGTGACCCGCAGATCTCCGAGGTTGTCCATTTCGTTAAGTAAGGCGATGGGATCGTTCCCATAGCGAAGCGTCTCGCTCCCGGGAATAAAACGGATGCGGTATGTAGCCCTCACGCCTTTGCTGCTTGCCGGTTGAACTTCGGCGCCAGAATCAGGGACTCCGTCTTTCGTCTTTGGGCCTGCTTCCTCTCCCTTATTCGCCCCTTCGGGTAAAAGCGAACGCAATGCGGCGATAATCTTCTCCCGGCCGGCCGAATCCGTCTCAGATGCGCCGAACAGCATGGATGATATCTCGTCCCGCGCCGCCAGAATCAGGCCGGTGAGGTCATTCGTAACCGGGATGACGCCGTTTCGCGCCTGATCCAGAACGGTCTCCACGTGGTGGGTAAACCCGGCCACGGCGTCAAAACCGAACATGGCCCCGGAACCTTTAATTGTATGCATGGCCCGGAAAATACGGTTCACAAGCTCCATGTCGGACATGTTGTTTTCCAGTTCAAGCACGGCCTCTTCCAATTCGGCCAGCAGTTCCCTGGCTTCTTCCAGGTAGGTCTGGGCGTGTTTATCTTCCATGTTCATAGGAACCTCCATATTTCAAGCTTTCAGCCGTCAGCGATCAGCTTTCAGCTTCTGAATAAGTGAAGTTAGCATCCGTTTTATATCTGTTACCGCTTTTGCTAAGGATGTATGGGTCGAATCAGGTAGAAACTCGAGGTCACGTGCGAGCAACATATGATATTCCAACTCGCTTGCCGATCCCATAGCGATTTGGAGAAACCGCGCAAATTCGGCATCCCCGTTTCTGCCACATCCTTCTGCAATGTTAGCAGGGATAGAGATGCAAGAACGACGAACTTGGCTTGTGAGACCGTATAATTCATCTTTTGGGAAGGCAATCGTAGCCTTGTAAACTGCCAGAGTTAAGCAATGAGCCTTCTCCCACACCTTTAGTTCCCTAAAATCTTTCACCTGCGTTACGCCCTCATATTGATTTAAATTTAAGCTGAACGCTGATAGCTGAGTGCTGACAGCTTATCTTAATACTTTTTTCACCACCGCCAGAAGCTGGTCCGGCTTAAACGGCTTAACGATCCATCCGGAGGCCCCGGCTGTTTTGCCTTCGGCCTTCTTTGTCTCTTGCGACTCTGTAGTCAACATAATGATCGGGATGAACTTATGGTTAGACATCCCGCGCACCCCCTTGATCAGGCCGATGCCATCCAGGTTGGGCATATTAAGGTCGGTAATCAGCATATCTATCTGCGTGCCGTTCAACTTGGTCAGGGCATCCTTACCGTCTGCCGCTTCGATGACCTCGTAACCGGCCTGTTTAAGGGTGAAACTTACCATCTGCCGGACGCTGGCTGAATCATCGGCGGTCATAATTGTCTTAGCCATAAATTACCCCCCTCTTTAACCACAGATTCACCCTGTTAAATTTCCCTAAGGGAACCCTATTTAACAGGGGAACCACAGCGCGGCATAGCCGCAACCAAAGAAGTTCAGGGTTCCGAGTTCCACGTTCACGGTTTTTTAACCCTGAACTGTGATGAATTTGTAAAAAAGCCTTTTCACCGCTGAGCGCGCAGAGTCCGCAGAGAAAAACTGTAAACTATTCAATATATTATCTCAGCGCTCTCAGCGACCTCTGCGGTAAAATTTTGGTAACGTTCAAAAGTGTTTACATGGTCTAAAAATTGATTAAATCACGATC
>JASEGX010000138.1 GCA_030017815.1 Thermodesulfobacteriota bacterium
TATTAGTCTAACAGGAGCAAATCCTATCAGCATTATGGAAAGGAGGAAAAATTCTGTGGATATTTACTAACTATCCGGACACACTATATTTTTAATCTTTGTATAGAAAGGAGATGATCTATGAAACTATCGTTTTCGAAGCTATCATTTTCAGGAAAAATTATCGGGCTGATTATAGTTGCCGTTATTATCGTAAGCGGAGCAATCTTTGGCTCGACATATTATTTCATATCCAAGGAGTTTAATAGGCAGGCACAAGAGGATATCATTACGTATGCGGATTCGGTTCAATCATCGCTCGATAAGTTAAAAGAAAAGATCACGGGTGCGGCCTATTTGGTGGCCTCCAGGCCGGATGTGGCATCTGCCATCGAAAATAACGATACGGCTTTCCTCCAGCAGTTGGGCAAGGAAATCATGCAAAAAAACGGCCTGGGGTTTATTACTATAGCCGATAAGGACGGCAACGTGGTGGCCCGGGGTCACTCTGAAAAAGCAGGCGACAGCGTTCTCAAACAGATAAATGTTAAGAAGGCCCTGGCCGGAGAACCGTCCGTGGGTATTGAAGAGGGGTCGGTGGTAAAATTTTCTCTACGGGCGGGATATCCCGTTAAAGCAGGCGACCAAATAGTGGGTTCAGTTACAACAGGCGCGGATCTTTCTTCTGATAATTCTTTCGTGGACGAGATCAAGAAAAACTTTGGTGTGGAATGCACTATATTTCATAATGATACCCGTGTCTCGACCACGATTGAAAAGGAGGGCAAGAGGGCTATCGGGACCAAGATGGACAACCCCGAAGTTATCGAAACGGTCATTAATAAAGGACAGAGATTTCTCAAAAATAATAAGATCCTGGGCAAAGAATATACCACGGCCTATTGGCCCATTGTCTCTGCCGATGGCAAGGTCAGCGGGATGCTTTTTATCGGTAAAGACCGGGAGTCTATTAATCGGGCCTACAGAAATATTATCTGGTCAATCATGGCCTCGGCTTTGATAGTAGGAGCGCTGATGGTGACATTAGGGTTCATCTTAGCCCGTTCCATAACCAACCCAATCAATAAGGTTGCCGGCTCGCTGAACGAAAGCTCAAATCAGATTGCCCTCGCTGCCCGCGAAGTTTCTGTAGGAAGCCAGAACATGGCGGAAAGGGCATCCGAGCAAGCGGCGTCTCTGGAACAAACCTCTGCCTCCCTCGAAGAGATAGATTCCATGACCAGGCAAAATGCAGATAACGCCGGGAAAGCAAATAGCATGATGTCAGACACCTCGCTGGTGGTCGAACAGGCCAATACCTCCATGTCTCAATTGACCACCTCTATGCAGGCTATTTCAGAAGCAAGCAATGAAACGGCCAAGATCATTAAAACCATCGATGAGATCGCTTTTCAGACCAACTTATTGGCCTTGAATGCAGCAGTAGAGGCAGCGCGCGCCGGTGAGGCCGGGGCTGGCTTTGCTGTGGTGGCCGAAGAAGTCCGTAATCTGGCCATCCGTTCCGCCGAGGCAGCCAAGAACACAGCCAATTTGATCGATGATACAGTCAAAAAGATTAGCTCCGGGTGCGAGCTGGTTAACAAGACCAATGAGGCATTCTCCAGGGTGGCGAGGAGTTCGAAAGAGATAGGAGAATTGGTAAGTGAAATCTCCACGGCCTCCCAGGAACAGACCCAGGGGATCGGGCAAATTAGTACGGCTGTGGCCGAAATGGATAAAGTAGTCCAGGCCAATGCCGCCACGGCTGAGGAAAGCGCCTCGGCCAGTGAAGAACTGAACGCCCAGGCTGCAACTATGAAGGATGTTGTTAGTCAACTGGTGACTCTGGTAGGTGGAACTACCGCGCATGACACGTCATCTGTCAAGGATAGGCTGGTTGGAATTAAAGGGCGTCCCGGAGCAAACCGTGTCGAAGCCAGGAAGCTCGCCTCTCCTATGCCAAAGAAGGCTACCGCCCAAACCAAGGCGCATCCCGGGAAAATCAACCCGGAAGAAGTGATCCCCCTGGACGAAAAACAGAATTTTACGGACTTTTAACTTTATAGGAACGTTTGCCACGGTCTCTCCGATGGGACCGTGGCAGGCATAACCTGGCTTAACAACCACCAAAATTAGGTTGACTTTTTGGACCGGGCTTTTTAATATGACCACCTGGTCATATTATGGATACCGAGCTTACCCCAAGACAGACCTTCTTCAACCTCCCCCCGGACAAGCAGCAGCGCGTCTTAGAGGCGGCTGTTCAGGAGTTTTCCGAGCGAGGCTATCAGCAGGCCAGCATTAACACCATAGTCTCCCGACTCAATATCGCCAAGGGTTCCATCTACCAGTACTTCGACAGCAAAAAAAGCCTGTTTCTCTTTATCTTCAATCAGGGCATTGCCATGGTGCGGCAGATGCTGAAGCAGGTTAAAAAGGAGAGTCAGGGAGAAGATTTTTTCACGCGGGTAAGGAAATCCCTTATGGCTGGGGTTGAGTTCATAGATAAACATCCGGCCCTCTACCGGGTTTATCTCCGCATTCTTTTCGAACGCGATTCCCCTCTACGGGAAGACTTCCTGCAAACAATAAGGCTTTTCTCCCGTGAGTACATCCTCTCCCTTTTGGAAGAGGGGCAGGCACGGGGTGAGGTCAGAAAAGACCTGGATCCTGTTTTGGCTGTGTTTATTCTGGACGCGGTTTTAGATAAGTTCCTGCAGAACTATGCCCTGCCCTATCTTGATCCGGCCCTGGAGTTAAACGAGAAGAAAGGCCTGGAAGAAAAAATCGACAGCATAGTAACCATGCTTCGGCAGGGATTCGCCGCGGCAGATGGGATTTAACATGAATATGGACCGGTCGAAAAGAGAACCGTGGTGGCAAGAGATACGTGGTAAGGTCGAAGCCGGTGAAAGGTTATCCTTTGAAGACGGGCTGAGGCTTTACCAATCAAACGATATCCTGGCCATCGGGGCCCTGGCCAATACGGTACGCCGCCGCCTGAACGGCGATAAGGCATTTTACATATACAATCAGCATATCAACTATTCCAATATCTGCGTCAATCGCTGCCGTTTTTGTGCCTTTGGCAAGGACAAGGGCGATCCGGCCGCGTATGAAATGTCCACTGAGGAGATAGTCGGCAAGATTCAAAGACGTCGCCATGAGCCGATAACCGAGGTCCACATCGTAGGCGGCATACATCCTGACCTCCCCTATCGCTATTATGTGGAGATGATCCGGGAGATCAAAAAGGCGCGTCCGGAGATCCACATACACGCATTTACCGCCGTAGAAATCGCCCATCTGGCCAAGATCTCCGGACAAACCATATCCGATACGCTCTGCGACCTGCGCGGGACCGGGTTAGGTTCGCTTCCGGGCGGCGGGGCAGAGGTCTTCAGTCCCCGTATAAGGGAACGCCTCTGCCCCAAAAAACTATCTCCGGAAGGCTGGCTGGAAGTGGCCAAGACTGCGCATCGCCTCGGCATCAAGTCCAACGCCACCATGCTTTACGGACATATCGAGTCTGCGGAAGAGAGGGTCGGCCATCTTCTGGCCCTGCGCCGGACCCAGGATGAGACCGGCGGCTTCATGTCCTTTATTCCCCTGGCTTTTCATCCGCGAAACACGGAGCTTTCCGACCTCTCAAACACCACCGGCTTTAATGACCTTAAAAATATCGCCGTCGCCCGTCTCCTGCTCGACAATTTTCCGCACATCAAGGCCTACTGGGTGATGATCGGCCCCAAACTGGCCCAGATCGCCCTTAATTTTGGCGCAGATGATCTGGATGGAACGATTATCGAGGAAAAGATCACCCACATGGCCGGTGCGGAGACGGCCCAGGGGATGACCCGCGCGGAACTCCGGCGTTTAATCCATGAGGCGGGATGTACGCCGGTAGAACGGGACACCTTATACAATATTGTCGAGGCCCAGCCGTGAGTTACAATTTGTGGCGCAAAAAAATAGACCATAACCAAAGGTTTTCGAAAGAAGAGGCCCTTCATCTCTATAGGGATTCCGACCTCCTTGCCCTGGGAGAACTGGCCGATCTGAAACGCCGCCTTCTTAACTCCAAAAAGCTGGTTACCTATATCATTGACCGCAACATCAATTATACGAATATATGCATATCGGGATGCCGGTTCTGTGCCTTCTTTAGAGAAGATGGGGCACAGGGAGGCTATGTCCTGACCAGGGAAGAATTGTCCCGAAAAATAGAGGAAACCCTTTCCCTGGAAGGCGTACAGATACTCCTTCAGGGCGGCTTGCATCCTACCCTGCCCTTTTCTTTTTATGAAGAGATGCTTGCTTTCATTAAAAGTGAGCATCCTATACATATACATGGGTTCTCGCCTCCGGAGATTGTGCACATGTCCCGGCAGTCAGGGCTGGGTATTGCCCAGGTACTGCGACGGCTGCGCGCGGCCGGCCTCGACTCTATCCCGGGCGGAGGCGCGGAAATATTGGTGGACAGGGTAAGACAGGCCGTGTCGCCCCGTAAATGCTCAGCAGATGAATGGCTGGCAGTTATGGAAGAGGCGCATCGGCAAGGGATTAAAACTACAGCCACGATGATGTTCGGCCATGTAGAGACTATCGAAGAGCGCATCGAACACTTTATGCGCCTACGTGAGCTTCAGGATAAGACTCAGGGGTTCACGGCCTTTATCCCCTGGCCTTTCCAGCCGCATAATACCCGTATAAACGTTGCCCCCGTGGGAGGCGTCGAATACCTGCGTATGCTGGCTGTTTCCCGGATCGTCCTGGATAATATTCCCAATCTACAAGCCTCCTGGGTTACCCAGGGGCCGAAGGTGGCACAGGTGGCCCTTACCTTTGGCGCGAATGACTTCGGCAGTACCATGATCGAGGAAAATGTGGTGGCCGCCACCGGCGTTTCTTATCAGTTGAGCGAAAAGGAGATCAGACGAATTATTACTGATGCCGGCTATGAACCGGCCCGCAGAAATATGGCCTATGAATTTATTTAAGCCATCAGCCATCAGCTATCAGCTATCAGCCCAAGGCGTAGCCACAGGCTTCAGCCTGCGTAAGTTATCAGCGAACAGCGATCATCTACCAGCAGGCAGTAGGCAGATAAAAATACACCGTGCCAGATGGGTCTTTCCTGTATCCTCAGCGCCGATTAGTGACGGCGCGGTTGTGGTTGCAGATGGCCGTATTGAGGCCATGGGCCGGTTTAAGGACCTCAAAGGCACTTATAGCGGAGACGTGGTTGACCATAGAGAGGTAAGCATCCTGCCGGCATTGGTCAACGCCCATACCCATCTTGAACTTGCCGCCCTGCGCGGACGTCTGTCTGGAAAGGATGGTTTTGTTGGCTGGGTCAGGGGGCTGATTAAAGTGCGTGAGGACATATTGCCGGCAGAAATAGAAAAGGCAATAATCAATGAACTTGCGGCCATGCGCCAGCGTGGCGTCGGCCTCATTGGTGACGTAGGCAATACCCGGATGGCTTATGAGTTATGCCAGAAACAAAAGATAAAGACCATTTTTTTTCGCGAGTTCCTGGGCTTTAACCGGGAGAAGACGGCAAAGGCCAAAGAAATGCTGGCAGAAACCGGTAAATCGCATGAGGCGGACGATTCATTCCATGTGGCCGCCCATGCCCCATACACCGTCTCTGCCGAACTGTTTTCGGCCCTCAAATCGTGGGCCAATAAACACGGGAAGATGCTCTCCGTGCACCTGGGTGAATGCCCGGAGGAACAGGAACTCCTCGCGCATGGAAACGGATCATTGAGAGACCTGCTCAGAGAGCGTTCAGCGTGGGATGATGATTTTATTCCGCCAGGGGAAAACGCGGTATCATATCTCGATAAACTTGGCATCCTGGACAGTAACACGGTCTGTGTACATCTTGTACACCTGTCAGAGGAAGATATGACAATCCTGGCTGCCCGCGGGGTAAAATGCTGCCTCTGCCCCAGGAGTAATCTCTTTCTCAACGTCGGCTTCCCGAAGGTGGAAAAGATGCTCGCCTATGGGCTGTATCCGGCCCTGGGGACAGATAGTCTGGCCAGCAATGAGAGCCTCAGCATCTTAGAAGAGATGGCGGCCGTCAGGAAACACGTGCCCGGCCTTGCCCCGGAAAAAATACTGGAGATGGCCACCCTGAACGGTGCGCGGGCCCTTGGCCGGAAAGACCGGCTGGGCAGTCTGGCACCAGGGAAAAAAGCCAGAATGATCTCTGTCCCGGCCGGCGGAGAAGGCAGCCAGGAAGTACTTGAAGGCATAATAGATGGCGCCGCGACTATACCTGTAAAATGGATACAATGAACTACCCCGCAGCAAGCTACGGGGTATCGCGTATATGATTTTCACAACGCCAGTTCAATAATGAAGTGCAACACTTGGGAAAGCAGAAAGGAAG
>JASEGX010000002.1 GCA_030017815.1 Thermodesulfobacteriota bacterium
CCTAAAGATTATCTTTTCGCTAAAAACCGGGGTTGTAGAAATTTACAGCCCCGGTTTTTTTTCTAATAAAATAATGCCTTGGAGTTACACTCGCGCATGAAATATATAAAGATTCCACCCGCCACTATTTACAGACTGTCCAGGTACAGCCGGAAATTAAGCCTATTGTCAAAAGAGGGACTGGAGGTCGTATCATCAGAGAAACTGGCCGCCGAGTGCGGTGTTAACTCGGCTCAGTTGCGTAAAGATCTGGCATACTTTGGTGAGTTTGGTGTAAGAGGAGTAGGTTATTATACAGGGCATTTATTACAGCATATAAAAAACATCCTGGGTCTGGAAAAAGAATGGCGGCTTGGCCTTTTTGGCGTGGGAAATCTAGGCCAGGCATTGCTCCACTATCCAAATTTTATTAACCAGGGATACCGGTTCGTTGCTGCTTTTGACGTCGATCCTGGCAAGATAGGACAGACGTTAGGGTCTGGATTAGATATCTCGGATATGAAAGATATTGCCGAAGTCGTGAGCCGAGAACCTTTTGGGATCGGTGTTATAACTACGCCGGCCGGCTGGGCGCAACAAGTCGTTGAACTGGCTATTGAGGCCGGGGTAAAAGGAATTTTAAACTTTGCCCCCGTTATCCTCCGGGTACCTGGAGATGTTGTTGTTGAATATGTTGATTTTACTTTAAGATTAGACTCATTATCTTATTATCTATCCAACAGGAGCTAACACCTTTCGTAAAAACTGACCGGTATATGACCGATTCAGGCGGGAAATCTCTTCCGGAGTACCAGAGCCTACCACCCAGCCGCCTTCGTCACCTCCTTCCGGTCCCAGATCAATGATATAATCAGCCGTCTTGATCACGTCCATATTGTGCTCAATAATAACCACCGTATTACCCGCTTCGACTAATTTATTAAGCACCTCAAGCAGCTTGTGTACGTCTGCCGGATGTAATCCGGTTGTAGGTTCGTCCAGGATATAAAGGGTCCGTCCGGTACCACGTCTTGATAGTTCCCTGGCCAACTTGACCCGCTGGGCCTCACCACCAGAAAGTGTGGTTGCTGACTGCCCAAGGTGAACATAGCCTAAGCCAACTTCACGTAAGAGTTTTAACTTGTCCCTTACATTCGGTATGTTCTGAAAAAATTGATAGGCTTCGTCCACGGTCATGTCCAAGACATCGGCTATGGTTTTGTCTTTGTATCTTATCTCCAGGGTCTCCCGGTTATAACGCTTACCGCGGCAACTCTCACAGGTCACATACACATCCGGCAAAAAATGCATCTCTATTTTAATCAGGCCGTCACCGTCACAGGCCTCACAGCGGCCGCCTTTAACGTTAAAACTGAACCTCCCGGCCTTATAGCCCCGTGCCCTGGCCTCTGGCGTACGGGCAAAAAGATCACGTATCGGCGCAAAAAGTCCGGTGTAAGTAGCCGGATTGGAACGCGGAGTACGCCCAATAGGACTTTGATCCAGGTCGATAACCTTGTCTATAAACTGTAATCCGTCAATCCTTTCTACACGTCCCGCTCTTTCCTTTGAATGGTACAACCTCTGCGCCAGTGCCTTGTACAAAGTATCGATAACCAGGGTGGACTTTCCTGAGCCGGATACGCCGGTGACACACACCATCTGCCACAGGGGAATTTTTACCGTAATATTTTTCAAGTTATTTTGAGAAGCCCCTACCGCCGTAATATACCCATGCGCCAAGGTACGCCTCTTGCCCGGTATGGGAATGGCTCGCCGGCCGGATAAATACTGTCCGGTAAGGGAGGCCCCGGCATGTAGCAGTTCTGCCGGCGTCCCGGCAAAAACCACTTCGCCGCCTTGCTGGCCTGCGCCCGGCCCCATGTCGATAACATGGTCGGCAGAGCAAATTGTTTCAGTATCGTGCTCAACCACAAGTACCGTATTGCCCGTATCCCGCAGTCTTTTCAATGTAGCCAGAAGCCGGGCGTGATCGCGCTGATGCAGGCCGATACTCGGCTCGTCCAGTACGTAAAGGACTCCCACCATCTGCGAACCGATTTGTGTGGCCAGACGGATGCGCTGGCCTTCGCCGCCGGACAAAGTAGCCGATGCCCGGTTTAAGGTCAGGTAATCCAGCCCTACCTCTTTAAGAAAAGACAGGCGACTATTTATCTCTCTTAATATGCGCCTGGCAATCCCGAATTCCTTTTCCGTAAGCGGCAGACGTTCGAATATCTGTATAGCTGTTTTAATGTCCAGATTCACCATCTGATCTATGGCCCAAGGACCAACCCGTACCGAAAGGGCCTCTTTCCGGAGCCTGGCTCCCTTACAAGCCGGGCAGGGTTGTTCATTCCTGTATTGCTCAATCTCCCCCCGGGCTGACCGGGAGGACGTCTCACGGTAACGACGTTCAAGCTGCGGAATTATCCCTTCGAACGATTGTCTGTAGAAATGGCGGCGGCTGTCCTTATCATAAGAGAATGATATCTCCTCCCCATTAGAGCCATAAAGTAAGACTTTTTTGGCTTGGTCTGGAAGGGTCTTGAAAGGGGTGTGGATGTCAAAGTGATAATGTCCGGACACTGATTCCAGTATTTGTATAAAATGAACGCCGTGCCGGTGCGCCCAGGGGGCGATGGCGCCTTCACGGAGCGACAGATTGGGGTTGGGAATAATCAAATCGGGATCGAAAAATTGACGGGCGCCCAGTCCGTCACAGGCCGGACAGGCCCCGCGGGGATTGTTAAAAGAAAAAAGCTGTGGGGTCAGTTCCGGCAGACTGATCCCGCAATAGATGCAGGCCTGTTTCTGGCTGAAAAATATTTCCTCCTCTTCGTTCACCTGCACCAGGGCTATACCCTCGGATAGTATGGTGGCAAGGTTGAGAGAATCGGCCAGCCTTCTCTCGAGGCCCGGCCGGATAACAAGACGATCAATTACCGCCTCAATAGTATGCCGCTTATGCCTATCAAGGATTGGGCTTTCTTCTAGACTTAAAATCCGGCCATCGACCCTGGCCCGGACAAAGCCCTCTTTTCTGAGCCGCTGCCAGACGTTTTGATGTTCTCCCTTTTTCTGTACTACTATCGGGGCCATGATTATTATCCGGCTTCCTTTTGTTAGCCGCATAATGGAATCAACCATTTGATCAATGGTCTGAGTTTGGATCTCGCGGCCGCACTGGTAACAAAAAGGCCGGCCAATGCGGGCAAAAAGTAGCCGCAAATAGTCATAAATTTCCGTTACTGTGCCTACTGTAGAACGGGGGTTTTTACTGATTGTCTTTTGTTCAATGGCAATAGCCGGAGAAAGGCCCTCAATGGATTCGACATCCGGTTTCTCCATCTGCTCCAGAAATTGCCGGGCATAAGCCGACAGGGATTCCACATAACGACGTTGCCCTTCGGCGTAGATGGTATCAAAGGCCAGGGTGGACTTACCGGAACCACTTAAGCCCGTTATAACGGTGAGCTTATCGCGGGGGATGGTAACGTCTATATTCTTGAGATTATGTTGCCTAGCGCCCTTTATGACTATATTCTCAGAAGCCATTTATCCTCAGACACCATGTCCCTTCCGATGCGTAGCCATATAGGCGGCTAACCTGAGCGCGGCCAGGAGGCTGGATGGATCGGCCTTTCCACGGCCCGCCAGGTCATAAGCCGTTCCGTGATCTACAGAAGTACGAATAATGGGCAACCCTAAGGTTATGTTTACGCCGTCTTTGAAATGCAATAGTTTTAAAGGGATAAGGGCCTGATCATGATACATGGCGATGACCGCGTCGAACTCTCCCTGACTGGCCCTATAAAATACAGTGTCAGCCGGAAACGGCCCTCCGGCATCTATCCCCAACCCTTTAGCGGTATCAATAGCAGGGGCGATTATTTTGACCTCCTCATCCCCAAAGAGACCCCCCTCTCCGGCATGAGGATTCAAGGCCGAAATGGCAAGCCGGGGTTGTTCCAGATCAAAATACCGGCGCAATGCCGAATCAGTAACTATCAGGTTTTCCAGAATCTTTTCCCGGGTCAACCGGGCCGCCACGTCCCGAAGGGGCAGATGGATGGTCACCGGCACTACTTTTAACCTGTCGCCCGCCAGCATCATGGCATACTGCCTCGCGCCTGTTTTCTCCGCCAGGAGCTCTGTATGGCCCGGATACTCATACCCCGCCATGTGCATGGCCTCTTTATTAATCGGGGCGGTGGTTATAGCCTGGACGCGGCCGGAGAGGGCCAGCTCAATAGCCCGCAGGATGTAATTAACCATAACGGCGCCCGTCTGGGCAGTCGGCCGGCCATAAACACACTGTGCGGGATTCAGATCAGAAACTGGAAGGAGAAAGATTTTTTCAGGTCGATCGCCCTGTCGAAATGAGCGCCCGATTTGCTCAATATCGGCCTCCTTTATTACGCTTATGTCTAAAGAGACGCCTGTGGTCTTAATCGCTCGTTCCATGATAGCCCGATCCCCCACCACAACAGGCCGGCAGTGGCCATATACCTTATGTTCAGCCAGAGAACAGGCAATAATTTCCGGACCGACCCCCACCGGACAACCCATAGTCAAGGCAATAACAGGTAGCGTCAGCTTCTCAACTCCTTAATGGTTTTTAAAATATCAATTTAAAAAATCAGATGCTTAATGTCAATGTCCGTTTCTCCTCTTGTCAAGCCCTATAAAGCATAAGTTGACAACCGTTCGTCTTTGTTCTAACTTGAACGTCTGAATTTGGTCTATAGAAAGGGAGATCACATGTGTGAGAAGAAGCTCGTGTTCCCCCGGGATGTAATTCAGAAGAGGATCAAGGAGTTAGGGAAAGAAATCTCCGGGGACTACGCCGGCCGTGAACTGGTATTAATCGGTGTATTAAACGGCGCTTTTGTTTTTATGGCTGACTTGATGCGTTCCCTGGATATCCCGGTTCAGGTTGACTTTGTACGTTTGGCCAGTTATGGCTCCAAAACAGAATCCACCGGCGAGGTCAGGTTCACCAAAGATATCGAGATGCCTATTACCGATAAAAATGTCCTGGTGGTGGAAGACATTATAGATACCGGTCATACGCTGAGTTATTTTAACGACATAATAGCCCTTCATAAACCGCGTTCTATTAAGGTTTGCGCCCTCATAAGTAAGACCGGTCGACGAAAAACACCCATTGTTATAGACTACGCGGGCTTTGAACTGGAAAGAGGTTTTCTGGTAGGGTATGGCCTGGATTACAACGAGAATTATCGTCACCTGCCAGATATTTGTTCCATTACTGTATCCTAGTGTAGTGCGTCATAAGTCCCTTTACTTTGATTGTCATTCCGGGCTTGACCCGGAATCTAGTTTTTTTGCCTTTCTGGATTCCTGCTTTCGCAGGAATGACAACTCTAAGATCATTGTAAAGATGCGTTAGAGACACTACACTAGGAGCCCTCCGGATCAGACCGGATAGATGAAAAGCTGTTGCAATTCACTATGCTATTAGTTAAATTTTCCCAAAACACACCTGATTCTGCCTCATAACTTATGAGAAAAACAGTTCATCATAATTGGTGCCGCTTTCTTGTTATTTTTGTGGCCCTATCCGTGTTTCTTACGCCATCTCTGGAGGCCAAGGGTATAAAGTTAACAGATGTCATCGTAAACAACTCCAGCAATGACCTGTTGGCCTATTTTAACGTTCGAAACTGCTTCGATAGCGACACCAGTAAGGCCCTTATGAACGGCCTTACGATAAGGCTTACCTTGAATATCCGTCTTTACCAGGTCTATCATCTCTGGCCGGACTCCCTCCTGGCCTCGCTGGATATGGAGCACAGTATTCGCTATGATGCCCTGAAGGAGGAGTTCTTTGTTGATTTGGATGGTAAGAAGCTCAGATTTAGGGAAGCGGCAAAGGCCCAGCAGGCGGTAAGCGAAATAACCGGGGTACCGGTTATTGCCTTAAAGAAACTCACCCAAAACAATCTCTATCAGCTCCAGATAAAGGCCATCCTTGAGAAAGAGCCTACTTCCTCTGCATTTCATTATATCATCTCCTTGTTTTCTTTTTGGGATTCGGAGACAGATAATTATAGCGTAGAGTTTAAATACTGAAATAATGACCGAAACACCGGATATTCAGAGCAAGGAAAGGAAAAGACAGAAACGGGAAAGACTTATTATTCTGATTACGCTGGTCTTGATTATCGGGCTGGCCTTTCTGGGTATCAAGGTCTTACATCTTTCTCCGTCTAAGGTTTTGGGCGGGAATATCCTCCTTTTTGCCCTCATAAACATCAACCTTATCCTCATTCTTCTCCTCATTTTTCTTGTTCTAAAAAATGTGGTTAAGCTCATCTTTGAGCGGCGTCACAATATACTAGGGGCTAAGCTGCGTACCAGGCTGGTTGTGGCTTTTGTTCTGTTTGCCCTGCTGCCAACCACTTTCCTCTTTTTTATTTCATTGCAGTTCATAAATACGAGCATTGATTATTGGTTTAACGTACGCGTAGAAAAGTCTCTCGAGGACTCTTTAGAGGTAGGGCGGACATTTTATAAAAAGGTCGAGGAAAATGTAATTACCCATGCCGACAGAATGAGCAGAGAAATCACCCGGTCTGGATTGATGTCTGAAGCGGACCGGGGCGAACTCACCCGGTATCTGCGCGCCGGGCCGGAAGAGTTTCACCTTGATACTGTGGAGGTCATTCTCCCTTCGTACGAAGAATTGGCCGGTTACCGGCGGCCGGGTGTGGGAATGTTTGAACTGGCACAAATCCCCTCAAAAACATTAAGACGCTGTCTCAATGGCGAAAAGGGTATTATCGATACTTTTACCTCCGCCGATGGTGATTTAGTGAGGGGATTTTATCCTGTTTTTTCGTCTGCCGATGGGGATGATGTCATCGGCGTCCTGGCTGTTGGTATTTTTGTCCCGGCCGGTCTTACCGCCAAGATGAAGAATATAGCCGGGGGTATTGAAAATTATAAGCAGTTAAAGCTCCTTAAAAACCCGATCAGGGTCAGCTTAATTATTATTCTTTTGATCATCAGTCTGATCATCGTTTTTTCCGCGACCTGGTTCGGCTTTTATCTGGCCAGAGGTATTACCGTCCCTATTCAGCATTTAGCCGAAGGGACGCGTCGCATTGCCGGAGGCGACCTTGATTTTACTATTGACGTCCGGTCAGAAGATGAGATCGGAACCCTGGTGCATTCTTTTAACAAGATGACTGCTGACCTCAAGAGAAGTCACTCCGAACTGGAAAGGGCCGGTGAAGAACTCCAGAAGAGTTATCTGGAGTTGGAACAGAGGAGGCGCTACACGGAGATAATCTTGAGGAATGTGGCAGCCGGTGTAGTTTCCATTGATAATGACGGACGCATCAGCACCATGAATAAATTTGCCGAAGAATTGTTTGGAATACGCCACGGAGATGTTGTCGGCAAGACCTATCAGGAATTGGCTACTCCGGGGCAATTAGCTATAATTAATGCCCTGGTGGAGGAAGCCCGGCGGGCAAAGAAGGGTTCCGTACAAAAGTCGGTTCGAATTACGGCCGGTAATAGGGGCCTGTCTCTTCTCGTTAATGCCACGCTTTTGAAAGATGACGCTGGGAATAATATTGGCATGGTCATTGTCTTTGATGACTTGACTCAATTAGAAAAGGTCCAGCGGATGGCGGCCTGGCGTGAAGTGGCCAGGCGCATAGCGCATGAAGTAAAGAACCCTCTGACGCCGATACAATTATCTGCCCAGAGATTGCGTAAGAGATATATTGAGAAGTTGGCCGATGACAGCAAGGTGTTCGATGACTGTACCAGAACCATCATTAACCAGGTAGAGGAATTGAAACGACTGGTCAACGAATTTTCGCTTTTTGCCCGCTTGCCGGCGACCAATCCAGCCCTGAATAGCCTGGAAGGCGTTGTTGAGGAAAGCTTAACCCTATATCGGGATAGTCATAAAGATATCGATTTTGTCACCATGGTGCATCAACCTATTCCCCAATTCTACTTTGACCGCGAGCAGATCAAACGGGTCATGATCAATCTCTTTGATAATGCGCTTGCCGCTATGGAGGGTCATGGTAAAATTGAAACAGAGCTTTTTTATGACAGTTCTAATCCGCCTCTGGTAAGGATTGAAGTCAGTGATACCGGTAAGGGTATCGCCCCCGGAGACAGAGAGAGGCTGTTTGAACCTTATTTTTCAACTAAGAAAGGCGGGACGGGTCTGGGATTGAGTATTGTAAGCACTATCATCTCGGATCACAATGGTTATATAAGGGTGCAGGACAATGAACCCAAAGGGGCCAGGTTTGTTATCGAGCTCCCTTTGCTGGTATGAAAGGACGTATGGGTTCGGGATATGGCCAAACGCATATTGATAGTTGATGACGAAGTTAGCATTCTGGATTCCCTGGGCGGGATACTGGAGGACGAGGGGTTTGAGCCTGTCCGGGCGCAAAATGGCGAGGATGCCCTGGGCCGGTTAAGCGAGGCAGTGCCGGATTTAGTGCTTTTAGATGTGTGGATGCCTCCGGGCATAGATGGGCTGGAAGTGCTCAGAAGGATCAAGCTCGATTATCCATTTCTCCCCGTAGTGATAATGTCCGGCCATGGCACTGTGGAGACGGCAGTCAAGGCGACCAAGCTGGGGGCGCATGATTTTATTGAAAAACCGCTTTCCCTGGAAAAAGTCGTTCTAACTATAAATAATACTCTTGATTACAGCCGGTTAGAAGAGGAAAACCTTCTTTTACGCCAGCGGGTAGGGCGTAAACCAGAACTCACCGGGCAAAGCGAGGCGATGCTGGAGTTAAAGAGACAGATTGTCCTGGTGGCGCCTACTTCGGCCTGGGTATTGATAAAGGGGGAAAATGGGGTAGGCAAGGAGCTGGTATCTCATGCCATACACAGGCAGAGCAAGCGAGCGTCCCGGCCTCTGATCGAGGTAAACTGCGCGGCCATTCCCGAAGAACTTATTGAAAGCGAGCTTTTTGGGCATGAAAAGGGCTCTTTTACGGGCGCTACTACCATGAGGCGCGGCAAGTTTGACTTGGCCAATGAAGGCACGCTCTTCCTGGATGAGATCGGCGATATGAGTCTTAAGACCCAGGCCAAGATACTGCGCATACTGCAGGAGCAAAAATTCGAACGTGTAGGCGGGACAAAGACCATAAATGTTGATGTGCGGGTCATCGCCGCATCTAACAAGAACCTTGAGGAAGAGATTAAAAAAGGGAATTTTCGTGAGGATCTTTACCACCGATTAAATGTAGTGCCGATCGAAATGCCCCCGCTAAGGGAGCGGTTGAGCGATATCCCCCTTTTAGTTAAGGAGTTTTTGTCTGAATTTGCTTCAGATGGCGGGTTAAGGCGCAAAGAAATAAGCGATGGCGCCCTGCAATTGCTCGCTGCCTATCATTGGCCTGGAAATGTCAGGGAGTTGAGAAATGTTGTGGAAAGATTGGTGATTATGTCCCCGGGCGCACTTATTACAGAGAAGGACGTTTCTTCTTCGATACGGGGGGCTAAAGCAGTAGAAAAGAAGGCGGGAGATATGTTTGCATTCGAGACGTTTAAGGATGCCAAGGCCCATTTTGAGCGCGGGTTTATATTGCATAAGCTGGCTGAAAATGACGGCAATATCTCCCAGACCGCTGAAAAGATAGGTCTGGAGAGAAGCCATCTCCACCGCAAGATGAAGGCCTTAGGTCTGGACAGTGTAAAGTCCGGGCAATAAAAATAATTTGAAATATGGGCAGATAGTGACTATAGTTACAAATGAGCCTCTTGCAAAACTCCATTTTTTGTCATTCCCGCAACGCTTTTGAGCGGGAATCTGGTTTTATTCAAGTAAAAACCATATCCCCGATAGAATCATTCGGGGATGACAGACAATTTTGCAAGAGGCACTAAATATAACAGATCTTGTATAATACCTGGTAATTTTAAGATGGGAAACGACAAAGAATATAATAATGTTCCTGACCAGAAGGAATTAGAAAAGGAGCTGGCGGAGTATCTGTCCAAAAAATATGGGGATAAGGTGCGTATTCTCTCGCCGGTCGTCCTTCCCAAACCGGGCCCATCTGAATCCGGGGGCAATAAGACCTTAAGGGGTAGGGATATTATTCTAAATTTTAATATCAAACCTAAAGAGCTTGAGGCCTATCTGGATGAATATATAATCAAACAGGATGAGGCCAAGGCTATCCTGGCCACCAAGGTCTGCACTCACTTCAACCGTATTAAGTATGCACTGGAGCATAAGAGAGACACGGAGGTGGGACAGATCAAGAATAACATCATTATGATCGGGCCTACCGGTGTAGGTAAGACCTACATGATAAAGCTGATTGCTAAGAAGCTCGGCGTGCCTTTTGTTAAGGGCGATGCTACCAAGTTCAGCGAGACCGGTTACGTGGGCGGTGATGTGGAAGACCTGGTTCGTGACCTTGTGCAGGAGGCGGGCGGGGATATGGAGCTGGCCCAGTATGGTATTATTTATATCGATGAGATAGATAAAATTGCCTCCAGCGCCCACCATTTAGGCCCGGATGTCTCACGCACCGGTGTTCAGCGCGCCCTTCTGAAGCCGATGGAAGAAACCGACATAGATCTCCGGGTTCCCCACGATCCTATCGCCCAGCTTGAGGCCATAGAGCGTTATCGGAAGACCGGCAAACGGGAAAAAAGGACGGTTAACACCAGGAATATCCTTTTCATAGTGAGCGGCGCCTTTAACGATCTGGCGGATGTTATTAAGAAGCGCCTGACTGATCAGGGAATCGGTTTCGGCGCGCCTATTACATCCAAGGGTGACAGTGTCGATTATTTACGCCATGTTAAGGCGGAAGACCTTATTGAATACGGGTTCGAGTCAGAGTTTGTGGGCCGATTGCCTGTAGTAGCGGTTTTTGAGGGCTTATCCGTGGAGGACCTGTACAATATCCTCAAAAATCCGGGCTGCCCGGTGATAAAAGGCAAAAAGCACGATTTTAAGGCCTACGGTATAGACATAACATTTGAAGATAAGGCATTACATATCCTGGCTGAGAAAGCTTATACAGAGAAGACGGGGGCGCGTGGATTATCCAGGGTCGTAGAGCGGGTCCTTTTAGGATTTGAAAAAACCCTGCCTTCAACCTCGATTCGTTCCTTAGTTGTCACTCCGGAGATAGTAGAGAACCCGGTTGCGGAGTTGGATCGTTTCCTTGCCAGTCCGGATGACCCGGCCTATATCGAACGTTACCGTCGGGCCCGGGAGAGGGAATTAGATATTATAAAATCAACCATAGTGAAACGTCAAAAAGAAATATTTGAAAACCGCGGACTGTCTGTCAGTCCCTTCAGGCTGCGGTATATGGCCGAGCTATGTTTGACTCAGGATATTGATATACAGGCTTCTGTGGAAGAGCTTCTATTTATAACTGAGGAAATAAAAGATTATGAAGCCACTTTTCTGGATAAATATGGCATAAAGATCATTTTTGAAGATGAGGCTATCGACCAGATAATTGGACAGGCCTGGCAGGAAGGCAGCACGGCTTATGTTGTTTGTAACAACTTAACCGAATCATATAGGTATGCCTTGAGAATAATTCAGGATAGGACCGGGCGAAACGTTTTTCATCTTCCCACCGAGGCGGTGTCCACCCCGGAAGGATTTATCAGCCATCTGATCAAGGAGTCCCTTGATAATTCTTTTGGTAATTCCTCAAAATAGGGCAAAAAATACAGGAGACAGAAGCCAGAATACAGGAGTCAGAATACTGATAGCCGAAGGCTGAAAGCTGAAAGCTCAAAGCCCCGTAGAGCAGGCGTCTCGCCTGTCAAAAAGCTGATAGCTGAGCCTCTTGCAAAACTGTTTGTCATCCCCGAATGTTTCTATCCCCGATACAGGCATTCGGGGACGGATATGGTTTTTCAAGCAGTTAGAACCAGATTCCCGCTCAGAATCGCTGCGGGAATGACAGAATTGGGACTTTTGCAAAAGCCTCAGCTGAAAGCTAATTTTCTCCGTGGACTCTGTGGCTAATTTTTTAAAACGAAGGAGCATTTAGAAAAACATGATCGGTATATCTAAACTTTATTGCGGTACGGTGGAGCCGTCTGACGCCTTGCGTTATGGCAGACACTCCGGGAAGTTGCCCTCGCACCTTCTCCAGTTTTCGGCAGACAAAAAGCCGGTGGTGGTCTGGAATGCCACCCGGCGTTGTAACCTAAAGTGTGTGCATTGTTATGCCCAGGCGGACAGTGTGGGCGCACCGGATGAACTCTCCACGGCCGAAGGGAAAAAACTGATCGATGATCTAAGCCAGTTCGGCAGTCCGGTCCTTCTTTTCTCCGGCGGCGAGCCTTTTATGCGTCCGGATCTGCCTGAGCTTGCGGCTTACGCCGTGGAAAAAGGCATGCGGGCCGTAGTTTCTACAAACGGCACGCTTATCGGCAAAGACATGGCCAAGGTATTGAAGAAGATCGGCCTCTCTTATGTGGGTATAAGTCTTGATGGTATGGAAGAGGTCAATGACCATTTTCGTGGGGTTAAGGGGGCCTTTGCCGGGGCCATGAGGGGTATTAGAAATTGTCGGGAAGCTGGTATTAAGGTAGGGTTAAGGTTTACCATAAATAAACTTAATGCCGCCGAGATACCGGCCATTTTTGACCTGTTAGAACGGGAAGAAGTCCCGCGGATCTGTTTTTATCATCTGGTTTATGCGGGCCGGGGCAGTAAGCTGGTCGAAGAAGATCTTGCTCACGAAGAAACCCGGCGGGTAGTGGATATTATCATCGATCGTACTGCCGACTTGCACCGTCGAGGTAAGCCCAAAGAGGTGCTGACGGTGGACAATCATGCCGACGGGCCTTATGTCTATCTGCGTATGGTAAAGGAGAATTCACCCCGGGCTGCCGAGGTCCTGGAATTACTTGAAATGAACGAGGGGAATAACTCCGGCCGGGGTATCGGCTGTGTAAGCTGGGACGGGAGCGTCCATGCGGATCAATTCTGGAGGCATTACTCATTTGGCAATGTCCGCCAACGTCCGTTTAGCGAGATCTGGACGGACTTATCCAATCCGCTTATGGCGGCCCTTAAGAATAAGAAGGCCCATGTCAATGGCCGCTGTGCCCGGTGTAAGTGGCTGGATATCTGCGCCGGTAATTTCCGGGTAAGGGCTGAGGCCGTCACCGGGGATATCTGGGCGCCGGACCCGGCTTGTTATCTGACGGATAAAGAAATCGGGATTGCCGAGGAGGCTTAGAGATGCTGTTTCCGGATTATCGTCCGCGCCGCATGCGGCAGAATGAAAATTTCCGCGCCCTGATTCGGGAGACACAGCTTGCGCCTGATCAGCTTGTTTATCCCCTTTTTGTCGTGCTGGGGAAAAAGGTCAGGAAAGAGATCCCTTCTATGCCCGGGTGTTTTCAACTTTCTCTGGATCAGTTGAAGGCTGAGATAAAAGAGATAAAGGACACCGGGCTCAGATCTGTTCTCCTTTTTGGCATCCCGGAAAAGAAGGACGAGATAGCCTCTCGGGCCTATGCCAAAGATGGCATTGTGCAAAGGGCGATAGCCGAGATAAAGTCATCTGATAAAGACCTTCTGGTTATTACGGATGTCTGTCTCTGTGAATACATGAGTCACGGCCACTGTGGATTTGTCTCCGGGGGCAAGATCGAAAATGATGCGACACTGGAGATACTGGGCAGGGTAGCCCTTTCCCATGCCCGGGCCGGGGCGGACATGGTTGCCCCTTCGGATATGATGGACGGCCGGGTGGCTGAGATCCGTGAGACCCTGGACGAAGATGGTTTTGAACACACACCCATCATGTCTTACGCGGTCAAGTACGCCTCCGGTTTTTACGGGCCTTTCCGCGAGGCGGCGGAGTGTGCCCCCCAGTTCGGCGACCGGCGTTCGTATCAGATGGACCCCGCCAACAGCCGTGAGGCCCTGCGCGAGGCCACCCTGGACATGGAGGAAGGGGCTGACATCCTCATGGTTAAACCGGCCCTGCCTTATCTGGATATCATCTCTCGCTTGCGGGAGGAATTTGACCATCCCATTGCCGCTTATCAGGTCAGCGGCGAGTATGCCATGGTAAAGGCGGCGGCCAAGATGGGCTGGCTGGATGAAGAGCGGGTCATGATGGAATGCCTTCTGAGTATCCGGAGGGCCGGAGCAGATATTATCATCACTTATTATGCCAAGGAGGCAGCGAGGTTATTGCGCAGATGAAACCGAATCATCCTCATGGCCATCCTTCACATCCTTCCCATGCCCATAGTGGTCCTCCACAGGGGCAGGACGGACCGACGCTTCGCCTGGTAGCCTGGGAATTGACAAGGAACTGTAACCTTTCCTGTGTTCACTGTCGGGCATCCGCAACCCGTGGACCTTATGAAAACGAACTATCCACGGAAGAGTGCAAGAAGATTATCGACGACATCGCTGCCCATGCCCAGCCGGTCATGATCATGACCGGTGGTGAGCCTCTCCTGCGCGAGGATATCTTTGAACTGGCGCGCTATGGTACAGACAAAGGCCTGCGGATGGTGATGGCCACCAACGGCACCCTCATCACCCCGGAAGTGGCCCGGAAAATGGTAGAGGCCGGAGTAAAGAGGATTAGTATAAGCATTGACGGGGCCACAGCAGAAAGCCATGACAAATTCCGTCAGGTAGAAGGGGCCTTTAAGGGCGCGCTTCAAGGCATAGAAGAGGCGAAGCAGGCCGGTTTAGAGTTTCAGATTAATACCACGATTACTGAGACGAACCTCCATGAACTCCCGGCTATACAGGAGCTCACCGTATCACTCGGGGCGGTGGCTCACCACATCTTCCTCCTGGTCCCTACCGGACGCGGCAAAGATTTGGCCGCTCAGGCCCTTTCTGCCGGGGAATACGAACAAACCCTGAACTGGTTTTATGACCAAAGGGATAAAGTCCCCCTACACCTCAAGGCCACCTGTGCCCCTCACTATTATCGGATATTAAGACAGCGGGCCAAGGCTGAGGGGAAAGAGATAACCTTCCAGTCCCACGGGCTGGATGCCGTGACCCGGGGATGCCTGGGCGGTGTCGGCTTCTGTTTTGTCTCACATCGGGGAGATGTCCAGCCTTGCGGTTATTTAGAGATAAACTGCGGCTCGGTGCGCGAGATGCCCCTTTCCCGTATCTGGCGTGAATCTCCTGTCTTTCTTAACTTGCGTAATCCCAAGATGTACAAAGGCAAGTGCGGTATGTGTGAATATCATCGTTTCTGTGGCGGGTGCCGGGCGCGGGCCCATGAGATGTCCGGTGATTATCTGGCCGAGGAACCTCTCTGTACATATCAACCTTTAAAAATGCGGGCGCCGGCGAAGGAAAGTCATTAGCTTTCAGCTATCAGTCATCAGTCACTAACCGTCGGGTGTCAATCGCTCAAGTCCGTTTTGAATTTTGGACTTTGACCGTTGGGATTTAACAAAATGGATGCTACAGACCGGGCCATTTTAAACGAGATACAATCCCATTTTCCGATTGAATCTCGCCCCTATGCGACTATAGGAGAGCGGCTCCAACTCACGGAGACAGAAGTTTTAGACCGGATTAGGCGTTTGCAGGATAGGGGTATAATACGCCGTCTGGGGGCGAATTTTGATTCCCGCCGCCTGGGTTATATGACTACTCTCTGCGGGGCCAAGGTCCCACCGGAAAAATTAGAGGAATTTGTGGAGGTCGTAAACTCTTATCAGGGAGTGACCCATAACTACTTACGCAGACACGCCTTCAATGTCTGGTTTACCTTTATCGCCGGGTCGGAAGAGGCCATCGAGAGGCAACTGCAGGAGATAACTGAAAAGACCGGCGTTAAGGTCTACAACTTTCCCGCCATACGTTTATTCAAGATCAGGGCTGAGTTTAAGGTCTGAAAGAAGAGTTAGGGGTGCGCTTTTCCCCATTGGTTTTGCCACATCCGCTGTAATGACTTGGTCAGGCGCTTTTTTGATAATGAGAAGCATACCAATCTATAACCTGTCGAATCATTTTTTGATATGAAGTATGATGCTCTTTTGCCCTTTTTTTAAAAAAGTCAACACTCGATTTATTCAAAGAGATCGTTATCTTAATGTTCTCTTCTTTCAGGACCAACTTGTCCGGCGGTGGAAGAAAATCTTTAATGACCTTCAGCTCACCCATCGGCTCTTCAGTGTACTTTATTTTGCTCTTCATATATCTTTCTCCCTTTTCTCCAATATCCCGCACCATAAATGCGGATAACATTTTCCCTATACGTAAACCTTACGGTCATTATGCCTTCACCGACACAGCCGATACAGTAAAATCGTTTTTCTTTTGCGCTATGGTTAACATCTTCCACTATGATACGGTGAGGATCAAGAAAAGCACGTTGCGCTGACGAGAAAGAGACATTATGCTTTGCCTGGTTCTCCTTATCTTTCTCTTCATCCCATTCAAAATGGGCCTTCTTCATGGACATAACATACTATAGAATGGGCCGCAAAAGCAATATAAAAGTATGGCTATTAATATGTAGAAAAGGTCTACCAGCGGCATGTTGGGCGAATTCAAATACCTAACTTGCTACCTGCAGCGCCTCTTGCGCCTCGCGGGGTAATTGGACAAAAATGAAATAGGACTGGGGATAAAGATAATCTTCGCCGGACTCATCGACGATTCTGAGATATCCTTCCTTTTCGGCCTCGTCATCTTGAAGGACTTGGTAAATCTTACGCTTCTCCAAATCCTCACAGTCCTTATTCTCTATGCAAAGCGCAAATTTTTTATGGTCTTTTTCCTTTGCCATACCTTTAATCCAAAAATCTCTTAATTTTTATTTTCTTTCTGCCTATGCCGTGGGCTTCATACCAGTGTAGCTCAGCTCTGCGTATCCTTCCACTCTCGAGACGAACTGTACGCTATCAAAATTAATGTATATTTTCAATGAAATATTGACGATTTCTATGTATCGTGGTCATTATAGAAAGTGTTTTGTTGCAGTGTGAGGATACAGTGATGAGTTCAGGAGAGGAGATAGCATGAAGAGGATTGCCAAATTGCTCTTTGAGGCCGGGATGCTGAAAAAGACGCCGCGTACCGGCTTCCGTTTTCTGGGTTCCGGTCAGGAATCAGTGGCAGATCATTCCTACCGGGTCATTTTCATCGGATATGTGCTGGCCGGGCTTTCACCGGGTGTCGATCGATCTAAGGTAATGGAGTTATGTCTCTTCCACGATCTGGTTGAGGCCCGGACCGGGGACCTGAATTATGTTTACAAGGACTATGCTACGGTGGACTCAGCCAAGGCGGTCGCTGCCCTGACCAAGGACCTCGATTTTGGGGAGGACATCGCCGGATTAATAACAGAGTTCAAATCCGGCCATACCGAAGAGGCGAGATTAGCCCGGGACGCCGATCAGTTAGACCTCATCCTTGAGCTCAAAGAACAGCATGACCTTGGGAATAAGTTTGCCCGGGAGTGGCTGGCACACGTAGTCAAACGGATCACCACACCGGCCGGCCAGGAGCTTGCCGGGGAGATATTAGAGACCGATTTCTGCTCCTGGTGGTTTGATAAGTATCGGGAGAGGTAAAGAAAGTTCAAAGTTCAAAGTTTAAAGTTTGATGAATTTGTCACACCGGTGAAGCTCGGAGCTATGTAGGGTAGGCTCAGCTCACAAAAACTACGCTACGTCAGCAATGATGGTGGGCAAAGCCCACCCTACGTTTGTCATTCCGTGCCTGACACGGAATCCAGAGCCCAAGCCGCGAAAGAAAAACCTGGATTCCCGTTCCCCGATCGTGGTCGAGGACAAGTTTCACGGGAATGACGACTTGTTACGAGTTCATCAATTATAGTAGATGGAAATCAGGAGGTAGGATCCATTAGCACACCCTCATGCAATAAGTGCGGGACGTGCATGAGTGTCTGTCCCGTTTACCAGGCAACAGGGCTGGAGGCCTATTCCCCCCGGGGCAAATTAAGCCTTATCGAGGCCAACCGGGAAGGCCGGTTACCGTTTTCCGACCGCTTTGAAGAATTGCTCTCCTACTGTCTTCTTTGCGGGGCCTGTACGAATGCCTGTCCCGCCGGGGTAAATGCGGATGTCTCCATACAGGAAGCGCGGGCAAGGTTGGTCGAAGAGAAGGGACTCCCGGCGGGGAAGCGATACTTTTTTCATTACCTTCTGGATTCTGAGCGCCTTTTGCCCTTTATATTAAAAAGCGGTTCCCTGATCCAGGGCCTCCTTTGCAAAAGAATCCCGGAAGACAGCGGCCTTCATTGTCGATTTCCGATCCCTCTGTTGGCCGGAAGGTCATGGCTGCCGCCATTGGCGCCGACCTTTTTTCTGGATAATGACCTGCCCCAGGAAACAAGCGCCCCGGCTAAGGCAGCTTACTTTACAGGATGCATCACAAATTATCTCTTTCCTAACGTAGGTAAGGCTGTCCTGAATATTTTTGACTTTCTCGGAGAGCCTGTATGGGCGCCCAAGAAGCAGAAATGCTGTGGGTTCCCGGCCTTTTGTGCCGGGGATGAAGAGACGGCGCGTTCCCTGGCACGGGCCAATATCTCGGCATTCCTGGATGGCCGGTTCGATTACATCGTTACGACCTGTGCCTCCTGCAGCTCCCATCTAAGATTTAATTATCCCAGGCTTCTGGCCGCCGACCCGGTCTTTGCAGAAAAAGCGGCGGAATTTTCGGCAAAAGTGATGGATATATCGGTTTTTTTATCCCATAACAAGGGATTTCCCCGGCAGTTATCGGATCTCACGCCGAAAACCGGCAGCCTGAAGGTGACGTATCATGATCCCTGCCATTTTCGGTTTAGAGAAAAGATATTCGAGGAGCCGCGTCTGCTCATCAAGTCGCTGCCCGGAGTTGATTTTCGCGAACCGGCCGGCGGAGCTGCGTGTTGCGGACATGGCGGGTTGTTTAATATAACCCATTATGACCTGTCCCAGGAGATTCTTGATAAAAGGATGGCTGTGTTAAGAGACACGGGAGCAGATATCTTAGTTACCAGTTGCATGGGCTGTCTGTTACAGTGGAAGGAGGGTCTGGTTAGGCATGGGCTTAATGCACAGGCCATGCATCTGGTAGAGTTATTCGATATTTTTTTGTCAAAATGAGCCGCCTATTTCGGGGATAGACATTTTCCTTGACATGCAATCTCTATTTTGTTACACACAAGCTGAACTGTGATTCAGTGGGTGACTGTGAAAGATAACCACAGAGTGCACAGAAAAAGCTAAAAGCGTGAAACCGGAAACTGTAGTTTTCGGATAACAATAGAGACTCTTGCAAAAGTCGTCACACCGGTGAAAACCGGTGTCCAGAAGTACCTTGATTCGCTTGAAATTACTGGATTCCGGCTTTCGCCGGAATGACAAGAACGCCATTCACAAGACTTTTGCAAGAGGTTCTGTAGTTAATATTTTAGCAATAAGTTATTGTTAGTCAGGAGGAAAGAGATGAAAAACAGGGGCATTCTGCTGATGATAGTCATGGCTGTTTTTATAATAGCTACTTGTGCTTACGCCCAGGAAGAAGTGCTGAAACTGGAGCATAAGGCCTTTGAAAAACGACAGAGGCCGGGCGTGACATTCCAGCATGCCCAACACTTTGCTACCATTGAGTGTACGGCGTGCCATCATTTTTATGTAAACGGACAGAACGTCTGGGATGAGTCGCGGGAAACGAATTGTGCGGCCTGCCATGGCTTGGAGGCCGAAGGTAAGAAAATGGGCCTTATGAAGGCGTTTCACGAGAACTGCGTGGGTTGTCACCGGGAGACCAAACCGGCAGCAGGCAAGTCACTCCCGGTGATGTGTGGCGAATGCCACAAAAAATAAATATGCAGATGTAGTTTTTTAAAACGGGAAGTTTATAAGCTTCCCGTTTTTTTGTGGCCCCTTTTTTATCTTGACAAAGGGTGCGTTTAGGTATATCCAATCCCGTAATTTGCTGGAAGGAGAGAGTGAACCAATATGAGCCCAGGTAGCTTTTCTGGCGGTATTTGCTTGTCTATTTCAGACGCAAGCGCAAACAAACCCTTCGAACGTATCATCCCCTCCGGTGTTGTAACTATCCCTCTCAGGCAGGATCTCGGCGGAATTTGCAATGCCAAGGTCAAAAAGGGTGATGAGGTCAAGGTCGGACAGGTAATCGGTGAAAGCGCCGGTCCGGAAGGCGCCTCTATCCATGCCACGGTTTCCGGTAAAGTAGCCGATGTAATAAAGGCCTATCCCCATTTTTCAGGGGGATTCGTCCCGGCTGTGCTCATAGAATCCGATGGCAAGGATGAGTGGGTGGGACTGGAGGGCAGCGCAGACCCAATGGCCGCCATACAACAGGCGGGAATTATTGATTTTGATATAAAGCCGGTACCGCTTGCAGCCAAGCTCAACGAGGCAAAGTCTCGCCGGGCTAACGCCCTTATTGTGAATGCCATGGACATAGAGCCGGTACTCTCGAGCCGGTCACGTCTGTTGTCTGAAAGGGTTCAGGAAGTGGCCTGCGGGATAGACACTATAAAAAGCATAATCGGCGCAGCATCGGTGTATGTTGCCGTCGATAAAGGTGCGTCTCAGGCTATGTCCGCTGTCGGTTCCGCCTGCGGTGGCGCGGCTACCGTAGTGGGGTTGAACCCTAAGTATCCCCAGGCTGTTGACCTCTTACTGGTAAAGTCGATACTGGGTAAGGAGGTGCCCTGTACAGAGGCCTATTGTGTGGCCGATATAGGCGCCCTGGTCCTGAGTGTCGAGACAGTGGCGGCGGTGGGCCGGGCTATGGCGGATAAAAAGCCGGTGGTGGACAGGTTCATAACCATTACCGGCGCCAACGGGACCGGCGCCAAAAATGTCCAGGTAAGGATAGGCACGACGATTAAGGAAGTTCTGGGGCATTGTGGAATTTCCGTGGAAGGGATGGGCAAGGTTATAGCCGGCGGCCCCATGATGGGCACGGCCATCGCCAATACCGAGACGCCGGTGACCAAAGAGGTGCTGGGTATCTTTGTCCAGCATGAGAAAGAGATTACCGGGTTCGACTCGGCTGTCTGTATCAAATGCGGGTTATGTATCGAGGTGTGTCCGGTAGGCCTGATGCCGTTCCTTATTTCCGGCTTTTCGGAAAAAGGGGTATATGCCAAGGCTGCGGCCAACGATATATTTACATGCTTTGAATGTGGATGCTGTGTCTACGTGTGCCCGGTAATGATACCAATGGTGCACTGGATAAAATTTGGCAAGGCACAAATTATGGCGCAAAGGAGTAGCGAATGAAAGCCCCGGAACTTGTCGTATCTGCTACGCCGCATATCCATAGCGGCAACTCCGTTCAAAAGATGATGCTGAACATAATCATCGCCCTGATCCCGGCGATAGCTGCGGGGGTATATTTTTATGGTATGGGCGCGGTGCGGGTTGTCGCTGTCTCAGTGCTCTCAGCCGTGGCCTGGCAGGCTATCTTACAAAAGATGATGGGGAGGAAGGTTACCATCAATGACCTGACCGCTGTGGTAAGTGGTCTCGTCTTGGCTGCCATCCTTTCGCCCACGCTGCCGTGGTGGATGATCGTGATCGCTACCTTGATTATGATCCTTCTTGGGAAAGAGATTTACGGCGGGCTGGGCTGTAACCCGTTTAACGGTGTCTTGGTGGCTTACGTGGCATTAAGGTTGTCTTATCCGGAGGCCATGATTGCCTGGACGCCGCCGGCCGGTGATATAATGACCGAGCTGCCCCCCCTCCAGGTCTTGAGGGATGAAGGGGTCGGGGTTATCTGGGAATACTTTACTTTGAAAGACCTGCTCATTGGTAAGGTAGCCGGTACCGCAGGTGAAGGGTGCAAGATCGCTCTTCTGATAGGAGGTCTTTTCCTCCTCTTGAGGCGTAACTTTTCCTGGCATATTCCGGTCAGCTTTCTGGCAGGTATCGCAATCCTCTCAGGGATTCTGTGGCTGGCTGATCCAGAGAAATATGCCAGTCCGGTCTTTCATCTCCTGGTTGGCGGTAGTTTCCTGGCGGCCTTTTTTCTGGCTACCGATTCCACTACCTCACCGGTTACACCAATTGCTATGGTACTATATGGATTGATAGCCGGAATGCTTACGGTGGTTATACGGGCCTGGGCCCAATGGGAGGATGGGGCCTACTTTGCGGTCCTTATGATCAGTACATTAACTCCGCTTTTAGATATGATCAAACCAAGAGTCTATGGGAGGGTGAAGGCCAGTGCAAGTTCGTGAAATCATTAAGATGATTGTGGTTTTGACGCTCATTGCCGCTGTCTGCGGAGGGGGACTGTCGCTTGTCAAACTAGCTACAGCGGAACAAATTGCCTATCAGCAGATAAAATTCATCAAGGAGCCTGCCTTGAAGAAGGTGCTCACCGGTTATGACAATGACCCCGTCACAGACCGGAAGGACATCGTAACCGGCAAGGACAAGAAGGGTAAGGACGTAGTAACCACCTTCTTTTTTGCCAAAAAAGGTGGTCAGGTTATCACCGTTGCCTTTGAAGCCAGCGCTACCGGATTTCATGGCGATATCGGCGTAATGATGGCCGTTAACCCTGAGATTGACAAGCTGGATGGAATAGCCATTACCTCCCAGTCCGAGACGCCGGGTGTGGGCACCAGGGTAGCGGATGACCCATCCTTCTGCGCCCAGTTCAAGGACAAGTCCTTAACGGCTAATTTCAGCCTTGGGGGCGAGGTTCAGGGGCTGAGCGGGGCTACGGTATCCTCGGCCGGTGTAAGCAACGCGGTAAAGGCTGGTGTGGAGACTTACAAGAAATATAAATCCCAGTTGGGCGTATAAAATTGAGGAGGTTTGTAATGGCGCGCATTGTCAGTGAATTCACCAAGGGCCTCTGGAAGGAGATCCCTCCCTTCCGTTTCGTCCTCGGCCTGTGTTCGGCTCTGGCTGTGACTACGGACGTGGCCAATGGTCTAGGTCTGGGGGGCGGGGTCATTTTTGTGACCACCATGGGGAACGTCTTTGTCTCCATGCTGCGCAAGATTATACCGGATAAGGTGAGGATAGCGGTCTTTATTGCCATCATTGCCAGCGCGGTCATCATAGTGGAGCTGGTGATGCAGGCCTATTTCTATCCGCTTTTCCTGGTGCTCGGTATCTGGATACCCCTTATCGTAGTTAACTGAGTGCCTCTGGGACGGGCGGAGGCCTTCGCCCGCAAAGAGCCGGTCGGGCTCTCTTTAGCTGATGGATTAGGAATGGGGTTAGGATTTACCATATCATTGGTTGTGGTATCGACCATTCGGGAGATACTGGGTAAGGGTTCCTGGTTCGGGATTCCGGTTATGCCGGTGGGTTATCCGGGCATGCCGTACCTTCTTAAGCCGCCGGGGGCCTTTGCCTTGTTGGGCCTGCTGCTCGGCATTATGAACTTTATTTCCTTAAAGCTGGAAGCCAAGAAGTAGGAAGAAGGGGGAAGAGAGATTATGCAACAAGACTGGTTCATGTTTATCCTGTCGGCTATTATCGTTAACAACATCCTCCTGATAAGGTTCCTGGGAAACTGTCCCTTCCTGGGGGTTACCACGGCCATGGACAGCGCCCTCGGCATGTCCGCGGCCTGTATTTTTGTGAATGTTCTTTCCGGCGTTCTCTGCTGGATATTTCAGAAGGCGGTACTGGATACCCTGGGTCTGGAATACCTGCAGACGCTGGCCTTTATTCTGATCATTGCCGGCCTGGTCCAGTTCGTGGAGATGGTGGTTCAGAAGGTATCACCGGCGCTTTACCGGGCCCTGGGTATCTACCTGCCGCTTATAACCACCAACTGCATGATCTTTGGCGTGGCCGTGTTAAACATCCGGGAGGATCATGATTTTATACATACAGTTGTTTATTCTCTGGCCACCGCCCTTGGGTTTAGTCTGGCTATGGTGATCATGGCCGGTATCCGGGAAAGGATGCTCATTGCCAGGATACCCAAGCTTCTGGATGGGGTACCACTGGGTTTAATCACGGCCGGCATGATAGGTCTTACCTTTTATGCCTTGGCCGGCATATCTTAAATATGGACGGCAGGTGAGGTTTATATGGGACCGATAATCACAGCAGTGGCGGCTATGGGGGCCTTAGGATTGGGGCTGAGCGTTGTGCTTGGTGTGGCCAGTAAGGTTTTTTACGTCTATGTTGACCCGCGCATTACCCAAGTAGCCGACGTGCTGCCGGGCGCCAATTGTGGCGGCTGCGGCTACGCCGGTTGTAGCGACTGTGCGGCGGCTATGGTGGAAGGCAAAGCGCCGGTTAACGCCTGCAAGGCTGGCGGGGCCTCGGTGGCCCAGGCAGTAGCCGGTGTGCTGGGTGTCTCGGCCGTGGCGGCAGAGCGCGAGGTGGCCAGGATCTTCTGTAAAGGTGACAATACCAGGGCCGAAAGAAAGTTCCAATACATGGGTATTAATGATTGCCGGGCTGCCATGCTGGTCTCCAGCGGTGACAAATCGTGTGGTTACGGGTGCCTGGGGCTTGGCACCTGCGTAGCCAATTGTCCGTTTGGGGCCCTTAGCATGGGTGAAGATGGCCTGCCCAGGGTAGATGATGAAAAATGTACGGCTTGCGGGACATGTGTTAAGGTTTGCCCGCGGCATATTCCCCGGGTGATCCCAGTATCGCAGAAAGCGGCCAGCCTGTGCAGCTCGCATGATGTTGGTAAGCTGGTCAAGGAGATCTGTGAGGCCGGCTGTCTGGGATGCGGCTTGTGTAAAAAGGCGTGTCCGGAAAAGGCGATTGAGGTGGTGAAGTTTCTTTCCGTTGTAGATACTGCCAAGTGCAATGGTTGCGGGAAGTGCTTTGAGAAATGCCCGACCGGCATTATGCAGAGCTTGGTTTTCACTGTAGTATAAGGAGGCGTTGAATGTCTCAAAAGATATTGATAGCTATGGATGAGTCTGAGAATTCGATGAAGGCGGTGCGGTATGTGGCTGACACCGTGAACCCAAAGGCCGTAGAGGTAACCCTGTTCAGTGTGCTTCCGGAGGCTCCCGGCACTGGCCTGGAAAAGGAACCCTCGCTGCATCCCGTATTTGCCAGTAAGATGCTGGAGTTAAAGGGGCTGACGGAAGAGAAGCGTAAGATAATGGAATCCGTTACGGCTTCGGCCAGGAAAATTCTGGAGAAAGCAGGGATCCCGGGCGATAAAATAAGCATTAATATCCAGGTAAAGAAGGTCGGTATAGCCAGGGACATTATGTTTGAGGCCCAGGAAGGAAAGTATAATGCCATAGTTGTCGGGCGAAGGGGTGTTTCTGCAATAAAGGAATTTATGTTCGGTAGCATTTCGAACAAGGTGGTAAGCTTTGCACGAAACTGTACGGTCTGGGTTGTGGATTGAGGATGGCCCATATCCGCGAAGAAGAAGGGGAAGTAATTGCCGTTGAAGGCAACCAGGCTAAGGTTAGGATCAGACGCAGCCCGGCCTGTGACAGTTGTTCAAGCAGCAGCAGTTGTGGTTTACTTGGTAAAGGTGAGATGGTGCTAACTGCATTAAATCCAATAGGGGCTTCGGAAGGGCAAAAGGTGGACGTTTCGTTCAAGGTTGAGGGAGGGGTCAAGGCCTCTTTTATTCTGTACCTAATTCCCGTGGTTGGCCTGGTAGCAGGGGCATTAATCGGCTATAGCTTGCATTTATTTGGTGATAAGGAGATTTCAGCGGCCGTCTTTAGTCTGTTGTTTGTGGCGCTTACTTTTCTTGGCATCAAATATTATGCGCACATCAGATATGCCAAGGATCAATCTTACATCCCAAAGATTACAAAGGTAGTGGCTTAACTGTAAAGCCATAAGATTCTGCAGAGGATACTAGAGGAGAATACTTATGACTCGGGGGAAGTTGTCGTCGCTTTTTTTGCTGATATGTCTGACCGTGTTTCCATCGGTTGCGCTGGCTTCTGAGGCCGGGCATGGCGGGATTAATTTAGGAGAGGTGTTGCCGCTTTATAGCGCCATACCCTTCGCGGGCATGCTCCTGTCCATTGCCCTTATGCCGCTCTTCCTTCCCAAATTCTGGCATCATCACTTCGGCAAGGTTTCCGCTTTCTGGGCGGTGCTGGTGGCTATCCCAATGGTTATCGCTTATACCGGCACGGCGCTGTATGAATTTGTGCATGTAATAGTGGCGGATTATGTGCCCTTTATCATCCTGCTCTGGTCCCTGTTTACGGTCTCCGGGGGTATACTTCTGCGTGGTACTCTGGTGGGTACGCCGATAGTGAATACGGTCATGCTTATCATTGGTACGGCGCTGGCCTCCTGGATGGGGACAACCGGGGCGGCCATGCTGATGATACGACCGTTTCTGCGGGCTAACAGTCACCGGAAGAACCGGAGCTTCATGGTTGTATTCTTTATCTTTTTGGTGGCTAATATCGGCGGGGCCTTGACGCCGCTTGGCGATCCGCCGCTTTTCCTGGGGTTCCTGCACGGTGTGCCCTTTACCTGGACATTTAATTTACTGCCCGAGATGCTGGTGGTTGCGGTCATAGTCCTCTGCATATACTTTGTGTGGGATACCTATATGTACAAGAAGGAAGGGGTGACCGCGCCGGCAGACGAGGGCGTCAAGGAGCCCTTTGGACTGGATGGGGCCTTGAACTTTATCTTCCTGGCCGGTATCGTGGGTGCGGTCTTGATGAGCGGCCTGGTGGACATGGGATCAATCAACATGTTTGGTATTCACCGGGCGGTGGCGGATCTGGCCCGGGATGGTATCCTGATCGTTATGGGGGCGCTTTCGTTGGTAACTACCTCCAGAAAGGTCAGGGAAGACAACGACTTCACCTGGGCCCCGATCCTGGAAGTCGCCTATCTTTTTGCCGGTATATTCATCAGCATGGTGCCCTGCCTGCTCATCCTGAAGGCGGGTACTAAGGGGGCGCTGGCCTTCCTGATCGAGGCGGTCAAGGAACCGGTACACTATTTCTGGGCTGCTGGTATCCTCTCCAGCTTTCTGGACAATGCCCCGACCTACCTGACCTTCTTCAGCACGGCGCTCGGGAGTTACTATCCGGGCATGCCGGAGGCACAGGCGGTGCCGAAGCTTATCGCTGAGAATGCTATTTATCTTAAGGCCATTTCGTGCGGTGCGGTTTTTATGGGCGCTAACACTTATATCGGCAATGCCCCGAACTTTATGGTAAGATCTATTGCGGAAGAAGCTGGCACTCCCATGCCGAGCTTCTTCGGATATATGGTTAAGTATTCGATCCCGGTGTTGTGTACGACATTTGTTGTTATAAGCTTCATCTTTTTTATATAAGGAGGGCTCTATGAAACTTACGAAGGTCTTATTTGCTACTAAGTTCCGGGAGTTGGCCTTTGACGCCCTGGAGTCACTTTTTGATTTGAAGGCGGCCGGGCTTAAGGAGATAATCCTCACTTACATAATCCCCCGCGAGGAAGTAGCCTTTGTGCCTTACGGGGGCTATATGAAGGATGAAGAGGAGCGCCTCAGGGAGCAGGCCCGGATTCGGTTTGAAGATTGGCAGGAGGCCCTGTCCAGAGCGGGTGTGGATAGTAAAATCCGTATTGAGGTCGGTGAGCCGGTTCCAAAGCTAGTCAGAATTGCTGAAAAGGAGAAGGTCAACCTGATTGTAGCCGGACGGAAAAAACGGACAGCCATGGAAAAAGTCTATGTGGGTTCACATACCTTGGATTTATTGCGCCGGAGTACGGCCATCCCGGTTCTCATAAGCAAATATATGGTTTATTGTGATATGGAGGGACAATGTGTAAGGCGTGTTAATGAACATCCCTTCCAGAGGCCCTTGTTTGCTACCGACTGGTCGAAGCCTTCACAGAATGCCCTGGAATTTATCACAACCCTGAAGGGCGCCGTGGATAAGGTGGATGTGGCCCATATCATTGGGGTTAAGATATCCAAGAATCTCGATAAAAGTGAGCTGAATCGTATCGAAAAAGAGAGTAAAGAGAGGCTGGACAAATACTGCGCGACACTAAAGAAGGCGGGGATCAAGGCCGAACCCCATCTGACCGCCGGGCGTACTGCCAGCGAGATTATACGACTTTCCCGGGAGTTGAACTCCACCATGATTGTACAGGGGACGACAGGAAAAGATCGCGTTAAGGAGTTTTTTGTCGGTAGCGTCTCACACCGTATAGCCGAGGTATCTGAGCTTCCGACGCTGTTGGTTCCGTAAGCCGCAAGCTTGTAGCCGCAGGCTTCAGCCTGCGCACAACAGCGCAACCTAAAGGTTGCGGCTACAGTTTGGTTGTTGTCGAAAAAT
>JASEGX010000139.1 GCA_030017815.1 Thermodesulfobacteriota bacterium
AAGATATTTGATCACTTTTTCACCACAAGAAAGGTAGGGGAGGGGACCGGATTAGGGCTCTCGGTCAGTTATGGCATAGTGACCAAGTACGGTGGAGACATAACCTTTGAGACAGTAGCTGAAGAAGAAGACCAGGAGGGGCGAGGCACTACCTTTACCGTGTCCTTGCCTGTTGCTCCTGCGGGAACTGAACAAATCTCTGATCAAGTCTAGGTTTAATCTAATTCAGGTCGTGTGCCTGAAAGGGGAGGTAAGATGGCCGCACAAATTTTGATTGTAGACGATGAACTGGATATGCTTGCCCTGCTTGCTATGATTATTACAGAAAAAACCGATCACAAGGTAACCACCACTAATAATCCTTTAGAGGTACCTGAATTGGTTAAAACCGGAGCCTACGATGTACTGATCTCTGATCTCAAGATGCCAGGTATGGATGGTGTAGAACTCATCGATGAGATTAGAAAAATTGATGAACATATCCCCATACTGATCATTACCGCTTATGGCTCTAACGAGTCAGCAGAAGAGGCTATACATAAAGGTGCCTATGATTACATCATCAAGCCTTTCCGTAAAGAGCAGGTACTGATTGCTATTAGCAGGGCGCTGGAATGGCAAAAGATGAGAGCGGAATTGCGCCAACTAAAGGAAAAATCCGAGGCTAAGCAATAGTCCGATGGTCAGATACTAGGTTTCTGCGAGGTGGGGTTCAATTGCCTGGTAGCCAGAAAGGCCGCCATCTTCAGGATTTCCCAATCTTCGTAAGGGGCGCGGATGCAGCCATGAATACCCCTTTCCATGGCTTCTTTGACCAGATCACGGTCGCTTTCCGTATGCAGGCACAGTAGCCAGTTCAGAGGATATCTTTTTTATTTCTTCGTATATCCTGCTATCCTGCCGCCACTTTCTCTAGCCACATCCCATCCATTGTCAATGAATTTGTTCCCAAAATCTCTGCAATATCTTGACTTACCGGATAATAAATATAAATATAGAAAGGATCTGATTTTTTAAAAGCTGTCAACCTAATCCATGTTAATCGTGAACGGATTGGAGAACACGCCTAAATGGGCAAATCACAAATCACAACAAGTAAAAGCGACCGCCTTTCACATCTGCACAAAAATAATTTCGCCGGTCAAGAATCATACCGTATACTTCCCGGGCACGAATACCTCTTTGAGGCCATTAATCTAACCGATAATGCCATTATTTGCAAAGACCTGGAGGGACGCATTACCTTCTGGAATAGGGGAGCTGAACAGTTGTATGGCTATAGGGAAAAAGATGTCCTGGGCCTGGCCGCAGAGATATTGGAACCGGAAGAAATAAAGGGCGAAACACTCAGTATTATAGCTAAGATCGTAAATAAAAAGGAAGTTAAACGCCATGAGGCGGTACGCCTGACCAAAAGCGGAGAATTAGTCCATGTCGAACTAGCGGTTTCCCCTATTAAAGATGTAAACGGAAATATTACAGGAATCATTGCCGTTGCTAAGGATATTACCGGGAAAAAACGATTGGAAAAACAGGTCAAAGAATATGGCGCCAACCTCCGACGCCTGTTTGGACTGTTGACTTATCAAAAAAAGATTCTGGCTAAATCGTCTCCTGAAGAGATCATCCGCTCTATAGATAAGGTAGCTAAAGACATCTTTTCAGATACTGAACGCATCTTTTTTGCGCCAAATTCCACATTAACTGACCTTGTTGCCCTAAGTAAAGCCGGCCTGCCGCCAACGGTGCCTCGCCGGGCAATCGGCTCCTTATTGCAGTGGATAACAAACCTGGACCAGGCCGGAGTCTATAGCAGTAACGATCGACACGGCGCATCCACTCCACTCGATGACCTCCTGAAAAATTATCCCACGTGGCATGCCTTTCCTCTCTTTTTTGAGAAACAATGTTTTGCCTGCTACGTCATTGCCTTCAACCAATTTAAAAAGGTTTCTCCGGTAGATGCAGAATTTTTCTATAACCTGCTTGCCCTGGTTTCCGGCCCGATATGGCATGCCCTTCGTTTTGAAGAACACCTTGGCGACCCGAAGACCTACGCACCTGATCGGTCTTCGTTTTTATCGCTGATTGGTCAGAGCCGGAAAATGCAACAGATCTACAACCTCATCCAGGACATTGCCGCTACCACGGCCACAGTGCTCATTACCGGTGAAAATGGCACAGGAAAACAGTTGGTAGCGCAGAGCATTCACGCCCTCAGCACCCGGCGAGACGGCCCCTTTATAATAGCCAACTGTTCAGCTTATCCCAGTTCTCTCATTGAAAGTGAACTTTTTGGCCACGAGAAAGGAGCTTTTACCGGCGCTATAAAGCGTAAACTGGGACGTTTTGATCTGGCCCAGGGAGGAACTATTTTCCTTGATGAGATTGGTGAAGTACCTTTGACGATCCAGGTTTCTCTTCTCAGAGTCCTCCAGGATAAATGTTTTGAGCGCGTGGGTGGAGAAAAAACCATCATAGCTGATGTACGCATTGTAGCTGCTACCAACAAAAACCTCAAAGAAGAGATGGCCGCCGGAAACTTTAGAGAAGACCTTTTTTATCGTCTCAATGTAATTTCTATTGATCTTCCACCACTTCGCCAGCGCAAAGAGGATATTATCTCGCTTTGCAGTCATTTCCTGGCCAAATATAACGAAAGAGAGGGGAAAAATATCCGGGATTTTACCCCTGAAGTTATACAGGTATTTCTTGACCATGACTGGCCCGGTAATGTGCGGGAATTGCAGAATGCGGTGGAATATGCTGTAATCCTTACCAAAGGCGGCACGATCAAACGAAACTGTCTGCCTCCGCATCTCCGTGAAACATATATCTATCCATCCACTTCTCTCTTGGAAAATGAAAAAAAACTCATAGCCAGGATGCTTGACGAATCCAATTGGAACAAGCACGAGGCCGCACGAAAATTGGGCATTACCCGTTCTACCTTATATAGTAAGATTAAACGTTATAATATAAGAATGACCGTGTAGGGTCATGGCCCCTACACACCATCTCAATTATCCCCCATCATTCCGAATCTCCCTTCGTATTGTCAAAATAACCACAGAGAACAGAGATAATTTTTTAATAACAAGAAGTTAGATTCTTGTTTTATCTATTTTTAATGCCATTTCTTTATCTCTCTGTGACCTCTGTGGTTAAAGGGGACAGACGGATATTAGACAGTTGGGTCTTATTTTATACACAGACGCTAATGCCCATGTTATCTACCACAGGGGCACAAAAATACTATTTGGGGTCGTATTCTATACTGTAAATAAACAGGCCGAGATGCAGGAATCGTAAAGAATATGTAAAATATATGTTACAAGTTAGAGTATAACAATCGGAGATCATTAAAGAAAAGGCTTTTAAGGCACTTTTAAAAAAGACTCTTGTCGGTGGAGGCATGTTTCTTGTAATGCCATAAAACCGGCCCGGAGACGAGTAGCGAATAATCATCCGGAAACAGACAATTTTCAAGATGTGAGATAAAAACGCAATACTAAAGAAAGGGGGGAAGATCGAGATAAGTTTTTAAGATGCTACTATGAGTTATTAAGGGAAAAAACGTCTTATGTTTAATTTTAGTCAAGAAGGAGGTACGGACATCTCATGAATTCACTTAAAAAAGTATACGAAATACTTAAGACTGCGTCCATGGCGCATGCCAGATGGGACTATGAAGTATCTATGTCCATCTTGAAAAACAGGAAAAAAATGCTGATATTATTGGCGTTGCTGCTGCCGATTCTGGCAGTGGTGATAGCATCGGCCGCTGACCTGCCGTTGATCCTGGGCGGCAAGAAGGCCTATGCCCCGGCTACGTATACCACGACCATATTCTTGTCGTCGATAGCCATAGGTCTGATCGCCGGTCTCATCACAGGTTGCATCGGTGCCGGTGGCGGGTTTGTCATCGCCCCCGCTTTGATGAGTGCCGGGATCAAGGGTATCACGGCCGTAGGCACGGACCTTTTTCACATCTTTGCCAAGGCCATCATGGGAACGGCGGTGCACAAGAAACTGGGTAACGTCTCCGTGGGACTGGCCATCGCCTTTGTCGGCGGGTCCATCTTTGGCGTACTGGGTGGCGGTGTGATCAACCGGGCCCTCTACAACATGAATCCGGTCATCAGCGACACCTTCATCAGTATCATATATGCGGTGCTGCTCGGTTTCCTGGGACTTTACGCGATGCTCGACTTCTTCAAGGCCAGTAAGGCCGGCGATACCGGAGGGGCGCACGGCGGCGGCCCGGTTGGTGAATTGACGGGCCTGCCCCGAAAACTGCAGGGCGTCAATATGCCGCCCATGATTGCTTTTGATGAAGACCTCGTTCCCGGCGGCAGGAAACTGTCGGCCTGGATTGTTGGAATCTGTGGGACCTTTGTGGGTTTTGTGGCTGCCATCATGGGTGTGGGCGGCGGCTTCCTGACCTTCCCCATTTTCGTCTATATGCTCGGTGTGTCTTCGTTTACCACGGTTGGTACTGATATCCTTCAGATCATCATGACGGCCGGGTTCGCTTCTATCACGCAGTACGCCATCTACGGGTTCGTCTTCTACACCCTGGCCATGGGCATGCTCCTCGGGTCCCTCATCGGCATCCAGGTCGGGGCTCTGACCACTAAGGTAGTACGCGGCATCTATATCCGTGCCTTTTATGCTATGGCTGTGCTGGCCGGCTTCTTCAACCGTCTGTTCGCCCTTCCCAAGAAATTTGGCGAGCTGGGGTGGATAGAGATATCCAAAGGTACGGGCAACATGTTTGATACCATAGGCGTAGTCCTCTTTTTCTTAGTGGTGACGACCTTCGGCCTGTTCGTCTTTGGTAAGTTTTTTGGGAACTTAAGAACATTGAGAGGGGAGGGATAAACCATGTTAGTGAAAAACGCAAAGGCATTCAACCTGGGACTGCTTTTAATCGTCTCTTTTGCCATAGTATTTTACGTTATCATGTTTATGCCGCTTTTTAAGGGGAAAACGACCATTATCTATGCGGATGACATGTTCAACTCCCTGGCCAAGGGATCGACCTACTTTATCCCGAAGTATATGGAAAAGACGCACAAGTTTGTGGGTAAACCTCTGGATATGACCATCGGGATGAAAGATGGATCCGAGGCCGAGAAGGCCGCCTTGCTTTTTAACAAAAACGGCTCGAATGCCGTGGTAGCAGGGGACAAGGTCACTTTAAGCGGCGGAGACTTCGGCAAGACCTTGTTGGCCGCGGAGAACGACGCCGACCTTATGTTTAACGACCGGGGGGCGGAGGTGGCCGCCAAATACGGTTACGATGAGAAGGAGGTCATGTATATCTGGCATTCGGCCTTAAAGGGGGTCAAGAAGGACCTGGATAAGCAGGAACGTTTTGAGGAGTCTCTTTTCCTGGATGAGGCAATAGGCAAGGTTATTGAGCCCGGCTATAATTTTTACGGTATAAAGCCGGAGAAGGTCAAAGACCATATTGGCCTGCTGGTGGGATTCCTGAGCTTCTATGTCATCTATACCCTGTGGTTTGGTTATTCCATCTATGAATTATTCAACGGGATGGGATTGACCATGACCAAGGCCAAGGCCAGGAAGGAATAGGAAGGACTATGAAACCACAGAGTCCACAGAGGAATCTCTGTATTCTGAAAAAGAATTTTCTTTAAAAGATATTACTTGGGGATAATGGATAACAGGGTGGGATTATCGATTAATTTGTTAATTTCTCCGTGTCCTCTGTGGTTAATTTTTGACAATACGCAACCCTAAGACAGGAGGTAAAAATGAAGATATTAGTACCGATCGACGGTTCCAAATATGCCATGGAGGCGGTCAAAATGGTATCCAACCTGGCCAAGGCCACAGGCGCTCGGGTGGCCCTTATGACGGTAACGCCCTCTATTGCCGATGTGGATGTCGAATATACGGCCCGTGAACGGGATTCCCTGGAACGAAAACTTACCGCTTATGGTGAAAAGGCCTTGGGAGATGCCGAAAAAGTCCTCTTAGAGATGGGTGTGACCCCGAAGACATCGGTGGTTTCATCAAATTCAGTGGCTGATGCGATCATTACCACGGCCAAGAAGGGTCGATTTGACCTTATTGCCATAGGCAGCCGTGGATTAGGGGCCACGGCCCGTTTTGTTCTGGGCGGTGTGGGCTCCCGGGTTGTTAACCACGCCCCTTGCTCGGTGCTGGTGGTAAGAATTGAGAAATAATCTAAGTATGGATGCGAATAGAGTATTCACCAATTAAAAAGAAAGTCGGCATTAATCAGGATATGGCAACGATGGAT
>JASEGX010000003.1:0-12703 GCA_030017815.1 Thermodesulfobacteriota bacterium
GTTGATTTTTCAATAAAGGTGGAAATAGCCCGAACCGGTGACGAATTTAAGTATATGGATTTGAGGGATTTAAGTATGAGGGGCCTGTATGCCTATACCCGGAAACCTTTTAATATAGGTGAAGACTGCGATATCCGGATCGGTCTTCTCGATGGTAATGATGAGGCCGTCATAGTTTTAAAAGGAGTAGTGGTACGCACGGACGATAAAGGTATGGGTATCCAATTTACGGAGATAGATGCAGACGGATTTCAGCACTTAAGAAACATAATGTACTATAATACGGGTGACCCGGAAAAGATAGATAAAGAACTGGCCCTTCCTTCTTTTAAGCCCTGATATTCCCGTCCCCTTTATCAGAAATATTTTTTAGGCCGGGATTTTTTTCATCCGGCCGATAGAAAGATCATGTAAAGGAATCAATATATCGGCCATCTCCTTAATACGGCGTGCACTTTCATAGGCCTCGATAGCATTTATATGTACACCGGGAGCAATGACCGGCCCTGTCCTGGGGAAGTTTAAATCGTTACAACAAAAACCGGTTATGATAGCCTTTCCTTGCGATGTATTTATAACTACCGATTGGCCACCAGGCGTGTGCCCGGGTGTGAGGACAACCTGGATGCCCTCCATAATTTCCTGATCCCCTTCGATGGTTACAATATCCATTCCGTCCAGTAAATCCGAATAGTATCGATGATCGATGGGGTGCGGGGAGATGAAAAAGTCCCATTCAGCCTTCTGTACATAGACCTTTGCCTTCGGACACTTATGATCGTTTTCACAATGATCATTATGCAGGTGTGTATGGATGATGATATCCACATCTTCTGGTTTAAGATCTACCCTGGCCAGGGAGTCTGCAAAATTCATGATTTCCAGGCCGTATTTTTCGCCTATCTCAGGCGGCACCATAAATTCTTCCAGCCCCGTATCCACCAGTATATTTTTCCCCCCGCCGGCAATATAAAAGACATAAATAGGGATCCAGATGCGTTTTCCGTAGTAACGCTGGTAAGTCATTATCCCCTGGTCGGTTTCATTAGCCCCTACAGTGAGGGGATATATGGTGTACTCTTTCATCTGAAAATACCTCTCTGACAGGCAACATTAGAATATTATCATACCATACCCGGCACGGTAAAGGCTTTTTCCGATTTATTGATTTACACCGGATTCTTGTTAGGTTATATATTTTAAATCTTACCTATTGTTTTGAAAGGCAGCGTTGGACTCTTTTGATCGTAATCTTTTGAATATCCTGCAGCGCAGTTTCCCCCTCACCCCGGAGCCTTACGCGGCGGTAGCCTCTGCGCTTCATTCCAGGGAGAGTGATATTATCAGCAGGATAGCCGGTTTGAAAGAAGAGGGTATCATCCGGCAGATCAGCGCCATCTTTGACCCCCCGGCCGTGGGTTATCAGACCTGCCTGGTGGCTATGGCGGTTGACAAAGACCAGGTAGAGCAGGCGGCTCAGGTCATCAACCGGGAACGGGGTATAAGCCATAACTACCTGCGCGAAAATGAATTTAATATGTGGTTCACCATAGCCGTGCCTCCCGGGGCCGACCTGCAATCTGAGGTCGGGAGGCTGGGGGCTGCTGCTGCTGCACGGAAGACCTTGGCCCTTCCGGCGGTGAAACTTTATAAGATCGCCGTGGTGATGGATATGGAAGGGGAGAATTCAGAGGAAGAAGGCAGAAAAATAAGTGAAATGGATGGAGAGGCGCGCATTTTCACACCATCTCTTCCTGAGTCAGAAGATATTAACATCATACGATGCATACAGGAAGACCTTCCTTTGATAAAGCAACCGTTTCTTGCCTGGGCCGGGAGTCTGTCGCTGGAAGAGGATTATTTAATTGATTGGATTAAGTCACATTTGGAAAAGGGGATTATCCGGCGATTTGCCGCCCTTCTCAGACATCGCAAGGCAGGATTCTTAGCCAATGCCATGGTGGCCTGGGAGTGTCCATTAGAGATAATAGACCGCCAGGGACAATTCCTGGCTACCCAACCTGAGGTCACGCATTGCTACTCCCGTGTGCCCGCGCCTGGTTGGCCTTATAATCTGTATGCCATGGTACATGCCAGGGATAGAGCGAGTTGTGATCAGATGATAGAGCGACTTATCACGACGAGCGGCTTGAATACGTTCAAGGTCTTATACAGTGTTCGGGAGATCAAGAAGGAACGGCTTAAGCTCTTCTGGGATGAGCCGTTGAACATGCATAGCGAGTGAATACAATGCATTTTACCTTGCATACGGAGATTCCCCGTCCGCCCAGGCGGACTGCGGGGAGCTTCAATCGTAGTTGTAAAGATGATGGGAAATAAGAATCTTGTCCACCGGATTTTTTTATTGACAAAATTATAGCGCAGGTTTATACAGATTAATACATTCCTGAATGGTGATTCAATACTCATTACGGCCACGGATCTTTGCTGGGTGAGCTTTCTTTCAACAGAAAGAAACGTTTAGGTTTATTTTTTCTTTTTTAGCTAACCTAATAAAATTATTAAGATAGGGGGGAGGTGGATATTCAGTAATTGAGTTGAGGAACTACCTATAGTGAATAAATGGGGGCAATAAAAATACGTTAACTTAGGTTCAGTAAGAATTATCGACGACAGGCGATAGACACAATAATGTAAGGAGGTAAAGAAGTAATGGCCAAATTTGAAACTCCGTTGTTAGATGATCTGGAAAAGGGGCCGTGGCCGAGCTTTGTTACGGACATAAAGCGCCAGGCCAAGACCAAACCCGAGCTTGAGGACCTTCTCGGCCAGCTTGAACTCTCGTACAAAGACAAGGAGACTCACTGGAAGCATGGCGGCATCGTGGGTGTCTTCGGTTACGGCGGTGGCGTCATCGGCCGGTACTCGGATATGCCGGAAAAGTTTCCGGGCGTAGCCCACTTCCACACCGTGCGCGTAAATCAGCCCTCCGGTCTGTATTATTCCTCTGCTTATTTGAGACAGATCATGGAGATGTGGGAGAGACGCGGGAGCGGGTTAACCAATATGCACGGTTCCACCGGTGATATGGTCCTTTTGGGGACACAGACGGATCAATTGGAAGAGATCTTCTGGGAATTGACCCATGATATGAACACGGACCTGGGCGGCTCAGGCGGCAACCTGCGAACCCCTTCCTGCTGTCTGGGGATGTCCCGCTGTGAGTATGCCTGTATAGATGCCCAAAATATCTGCCATGATATGACCCAAACCTATCAGGATGAGCTGCACCGACCGGCCTTCCCGTACAAATTCAAGATTAAAGTATCGGGATGCCCGAATGACTGCGTGGCCGCCATTGCCCGCTCCGACTTTGCCATTATCGGCACCTGGAGGGATGATATCCGTATTGACCAGGCCGCTGTTCAGGGCTATGTAAAAGGCGAGTTAACACCAAATGCCGGCGCCCATTCGGGACGCGACTGGGGTAAGTTTGATATCGTAAAAGAAGTCATCAACCTCTGCCCGACCAAATGTATGAGCTGGGACGGTAACGCGCTCAAGATCGACAACAAAGAGTGCACCCGCTGTATGCACTGCATCAACGTCATGCCCAGAGCCCTGCGTCCGGGTGTAGAAAAAGGCTGTAGCATCCTCTGTGGCGCCAAGGCCCCGATCCTTGAGGGTCAGCGTCTGGCCACTCTGATCGTTCCTTTCATGAAGATGGAGCCGCCTTATGACGAATGCAAAGAACTTCTTAACAAGGTCCTGGATTGGTGGATGGAACACGGCAAGAACCGCGAACGTATTGGTGAGCTCATCGGCCGAGTGGGTATGCGGGAATTCCTCAAGGCTGCCGAACTCAAAGCCATCCCGCAGATGGTAAAAGAACCGCGCTCGAACCCCTACATCTTCTGGGAAGAGGCGGATGTACCCGGCGGCTGGGAGCGCGATCTCGCCGCATTCAGAAAGAAACATCCACTATGATGAGCAGAGAATATCTATATAACTACACTAGGAGGTCAGAGAATTATGGCTTATGATCCGAAGAATCCTATGAAAGACAGGATAACAGATATCGGCCCGCGGCATTATGAAGAGTTTATGCCGCCGGTGATAAAAAAGAATTTTGGCAAGTGGTTGTATCACGAGATACTTGAGCCCGGGGTCTTGATGCATAAGGCCGAGAGCGGCGATGAGGTCTATACGGTAAGAGTGGCGGCTGCCCGGCTGATGAGCGTTGAGTTGATACGCGATGCGCTTAACATTGCTGACAAGCACTGCGAGGGCTACATCCGCTGGACCACGCGTAACAATATTGAGTTTATGGTAGATAACAAATCCAAACTGGAACCGTTGAAGGCTGATCTGAAGGCCAACCCGATGTTCCCGATCGGGGGTACCGGAGCCGGTGTGACCAATATCGTGCATACCCAGGGCTGGGTGCATTGCCATACCCCGGCGATCGATGCCTCCGGTATCGTGAAGGCGGTCATGGACGATCTCTTCAAGCACTTCCAGTCCATGGATCTGCCGGCCCAGGTGCGTATCGCCCTGGCCTGCTGCCTGAATATGTGTGGTGCGGTCCACTGTTCAGACATCGCTATCCTTGGGTTCCACCGCAAACCGCCCTTCGTTCAGCATGACCTTATCAGTTCAATCTGTGAGCTCCCGCTGGCGATTGCGGCCTGCCCCACCGGCGCCATCAAACCGGCCACGGTAGATGGCAAGAAGAGTGTGAGTGTCAATGGGCCACGCTGCATGTTCTGCGGCAACTGTTACACCATGTGCCCGGCCATGCCCTTAATGGATGCCGAGGGTGACTGTGTGGTTATCATGGTAGGCGGAAAGATATCGAACCGCATCAGCGCCCCGAAGTTCTCCAAGGTAGTCATCCCCGCCCTGCCGAGCACCCCGCCGCGCTGGCCGGAAACGGTGGCCGCGATCAGAAATATCCTGGAGGTCTATGCCAAGAACGCCAACAAGTACGAGCGCCTTGGCGAGTGGGCCGAGAGGATCGGATGGGAGAGATTCTTTGAGAAGTGCAATCTGCCATTCGACGTCAAGACGATTGATGATTATACCCTGGCTTATGATACCTTGCGGACGACGACGCAGTTTAAGTTTTCTTAAACGTGCGGCTAACTCAAAACTTGAGGGAGTGTTGAACAATGGATATTGAAGAATTAAAAGCGAAAATCATGGAATGGGCTAACAAGTCGACCAAGCCTAAGTTTTACTTCAAGGACATGGGCAAGGCGGCTCCTGAGGTAGGCCTTAGAGAGATTAAAAAGGCCGTTACCGCCTTGGTGCAGGAACAAAAGCTGGAACTTTGGTCCAGTGGCAGTACCAGCATGTACGGGGTAAAGGGAAAGGGGCTTACTGAAGAGCAACAGATGGGGAAACACGAAGAATAATCGTCTGCTGTGACCCGGTAAAGATTATCCTTATCCTAATTAGGAATACGGTTAGGCTGGATGGCCTAATCAATTCCAGGTAATCTAGTCTATATAATGTGAGAGGTACAGGCTGGCCTGAAGAGGGTCAGCCTGTACCTTTTTTATCTTAAGGTATTGGGTTTGCCGGGCTTGCGCTGCTTGCTGGGGAATCTGGCTGAAAAGACTGGATTACTGCATGCAGTATCTCAACGTGTTTATCTAAGTTTTGCATTATGATAGGTAGGTCGGCATCGGGTTGAGGGCAGGTTTGCAGCGTGGCGTGTGCCATATCTTTCCAGTCATCCTTGGTGAAACGCTTGAGGGAGGAGAGAAACTCCTTTTTATCGATGGAAGCTGGATGCCCCGTCTCCTCTTTTATCTCCAGTGTCTCATAAAACCCTTTCATAACCGCATCCAGACAAAAGTCGTCGGCCCAGGCCGCATCCCCGGTCCCATCCAGCCGATCCATACGCATCCGGATCGTTAAGTGTATAAAGAAGTAGAGCAGGGCGGCTATCTTATTGCCCTCTTCGTCCGTTGGAAAAGATATCATAGGTTCATACCGTCTCACGGTGATCAGTTTCAGGTCGATATCTTCGCCCTCTATTCGCACGATGAAGTCCCCGGCGGCATGATGCCACAAGGATATTTGTTCAAAGGTATCCATGTCGTAGTAAAGGGTGAGAATCTTCGAAGCCATCCGGTATAAATTATAGCTCTGCCTGTCGGATAGGTACCGGTAACCGTTATCGTAATCCCAGACGACGATCTTTTGGCCATGGTCTTTGCTGTCTAGCGACAGATGAAATTCGTGGTAACCTTCCAGCCATTCTCCCAGGGATATCAGCATAGTATCGTCGGCGCCCTGAGGGGTGCGGTATTTTATCCCGCCCTTGTGATATACGTGGGGCAGATACGGGAAGGCAATTTTATTATTCAGGTAGTTCAGCCAGTGAAAATCATTCTCCAGATAAAGCTTACCCGTCTCGGACAAGGCCGCAGTTACGACGAACTTGTTCAAGTCGTTCGCGGTGACGACGTCTATGCTGGATATATGATACATGGCCCCGTGCTTTTCCGTGCGGATGGCAAGACTGTCAATATCCTGCAAGGTAATGGTCTTTCCTGTTTTCTTTTTGACGGCATCTATTAATACCTGGTAAGAATCTCCGGATAGAAAGTCTTTTATCGTTTCCAGATACTGGCCGTAGGTCAATCCGATTCTGTAGCCGCCTTTCCCGGCTCCGTCGATATCAGACAGACGGAGGGGTAAGGGAGACTCCAGTGCGATTTTATCAGGGACGATATCCCCGTAAGGGGAGGAAGAGAGGTATCTTATTTGGGGTTCGTACGCGTTACCGGCGGAGGCCATTACCAAGTGCTCCTATAATTGAAAAATGTTAGATTGATCGTTCGTCGATATCTTTGTATAGTTAGAGCCACTATGGTTGACAATCTTAACAGATTATTTCGAAAATACGAAATGTTATTGTCCGAGATAGGCAGTGTCTTCCATCGGGTGCGGGAAACACACAGTGATTGTGTGCGATGTCAGGTTGGCTGCACTGACTGTTGCTATGCAGTGTTTGAACTGTTTCCCATCGAGGCTGCTTATTTGAGCTACCACTTCCAACAACACTTAAAACGCAAGGAGCGCCGGGAAGTCCTGCGTAGGGCTGAAAAAGCCCTTCTGGAGATTGCCAGGGTAAAGGAAGGGATCAAAGATAAAGAGAGCGAGGTGCTTCAGATGGCTGAAGCCAGAATCAGGTGTCCATTACTCAGTGACCAGGGCCGTTGCCTGCTCTATGAATACAGGCCGATTACCTGCCGGCTTTACGGGATACCAACGGCTATTCGCGGGGCAGGCCATACCTGCGGGAAGTCCGGCTTTGAGAAGGGGACGGTTTATCCCACTGTAAATCTGGATCTAATCCATGAAAAACTCTTTACTCTGTCCGTTGAACTTTGGGGAGCACATGACTACCGGCAGGCATGTGAAGAGGCTCGAAAATTAATGCCGGTTCCCCTGGCGCTTAAGATGGACCTGTAACCCTTTCTATGGCCTGAAAAGCCAGTTCTCCCACGGTTTTTTCCTCCACCCTGCCGTCATCGTATATCCTGATCCGGGCCTGATCATCTTTAAGCCTTTTCAGGCTGCCTACGGCCTCTTTGGCCTTCATGTGCCCCAGGGCCCAGGCGGCATGGCCCCGCACCGCAGGTTCCGGGGCATCCAGGAGATCAAAAATACTGAAAAAAGGCGTGCCTTTTAATAGCTCCGGATGGCGTTTGCCTATCCTGCCGATAGCCCAGAGGGCGGCCACACGGGAGGTTTGATCCTTTAAGAAGGCGAACAAAGGAGGAATAAAGCCGGTGAAGAGATCGGGCCTGTTACTTATTATCTCTCCACTGGCCTCGAGGAAGCCCCAGCTTGTGGCGGCTGAGTCGGCAGCAGACGAAAGCAGCCGCCTAAGCAGATCAGCGGCCGTTTGTGGTTTTTGGTCTGCTACATACGCGGCCGTTTTTCCCAATAGCTCCACGGCCCGCCAGCGTATAAACTCATCCGGGGAGTACAAAAGCCGTTGCAACGCGGCCAGCACCCGTTTATCTTCCCTGGCCATGGAGAGCAATTCTTCTTCCCTGTTCTCTTCAACCAACCCCTGGATAAGCTTTTTAGAAAACGATTTTGATCGCCCGGGCTGTTCGACGGATGATCCGTCATTTATCTTCGGGGCTTTGGCCAGTTCAGCCCGCACCTTTCCCTCAGATACCTCTCTAATCTCTTTTCCCAATCTTATAAAAAGGAGAACAGCCCCGGCCCGGGATATCTTGGCTACGACTTTATGCTCTTTCTCATCGTAGTTTTCTATCCGGTCTTCGATATAATCTTTGTCCGGTTCAAGTTGCCAGGCCAGGTCCCAGTCCCCACCGCAGGCAAATACCAGGGCCTCCACCCAGGCGGCTCCCACGTTGTGTCCGGTGACATCACAGGCATAGACCGCCCCGCATTGACACCTGCCCATGGCGAATTCCGTAAGCCTTTTGATGTTCAATTCGCGCGGCTTGTCAATCAAGGTGCCACAGAAAGGACACTTTGGCGGCTGTGCCTCTGTTGTAATGCTCATGCCATCCTTCCCGTCGATTTATAAGAATTTCTATTTAGATTTGGCTTGAATTTCTTTAACAAAATCAGGATGGACCTGATAGCCCAACTCCACGGCCCGGCTGCAGTGTTGAGCGGCCAGCTTATATTCTTTTTTAAAGTAATGGGCCACGGCCATGTTGTTGTGGGCTATGGCGAAGTCAGGTTTTTTCTGAAGACTCTTATCAGCAGCCTCGATGGCCTCATCATAAAGTCCCTTTTCGATATAAGCCGTGGCCAAGTTGGCCCAGCCCTCGGAGAAATCGCTGTTGAGTTCCACCGCCTTTTTCAAGAATTCTATGGCCTTACCCCATTCGCCTTTTTGCATCCAGGCAAAGCCGAGATTGCCGTAGGCCTGTGTTACATAAGGATTAACCTGGAGGGCTTTTTCATTTTCCCTGATGGCCCCGTCCAAATCACCTTTCTGAAAATAGAAGCCGCCGAGATTGACATATAGCGAGGCATTTGTCGAGTCAATCTCCAGCGCCTTTTTTGTATGCGCAATGGCATCATCGATGCGTCCGCCCTTCCAGCAGGCCATGGACAGGCGGCTGAGCGCAATGACCGATTTAGGATTTTCCGACGCCTCTTTTTCGAGAGAACTGATGATGTCTTCGATATTTGTATTTTGTTCTGTCATGGATTAACCTCTGCCTGATTTATAGTTGCAATGTGACCGATTCTAATAAACTTTAGTAATTAAATCAACCTTTTTACATCCAGGCTGGTGTATTAGAGACGGTTTATAAAAATTGTGTTATAGATATTTTTATTGACAAAATTACCGGCGGAGTTTATAGATTTCTTGTTAGAATGAATGGTAATTCAAATCCTGGTGATAGTAATTAAATTTGTAGTATAACCCCTAGTTATTTTTCCAAATGATCCAACGTTATTCTCCCAGAGTGGCAATAGCAGCCCTTAGAGGAGGATCCGGGAAGACGATCCTTTCTCTGGGGATTATTGTGGCCCTGCGCAATAAGGGTTTTAAAATAGTTCCCTTCAAAAAAGGTCCGGATTATATCGATGCGGGTTGGCTGACCTTAGCTGCTGAACACCCCTGCTATAATCTTGACCCATTCCTCATGGGTAAAGAACAGGTTATATCTTCCTTCCAACTAAGGGTAGATGAAGGTGAATGTGCAATTATAGAGGGGAACCGGGGGCTATACGACGGAACAGATGAAGCCGGGACTTATAGTACGGCTGAACTGGCCAAGATGCTCCAAACCCCGGTTATACTGGTGGTTGACTGTAGTAAAGTTACCCGTACGGTGGCAGCCATGATCCTGGGTTGCCAGAAGTTTGATCCGGCGGTGGATATCAGGGGCATTATACTCAATCAGATAGCCAGAAGCCGCCATGAGGCTATGGTGCGCAGCACTGTGGAACATTATTGCGGGTTACCGGTTATTGGTGCGCTGCCACGGGTGAAGGAAGGTTGGCTTCCAGAACGGCACATGGGGCTAACGCCCCATTTTGAACACCAGAGCTCTATAGATGCCGCCATGGCCATAGGCAGTATGGTAGAAAAGTATGTGGACCTGGATAAACTATGGGAGATAGCTGTACAGTCCCCGCCATTACTGGTTGATGAGCCTGTTAAGGAGAGATTATCTATAAAGTCATATAAACAGCCGAGTATAGGGGTTATTAGAGACTCTGCCTTCCAGTTTTATTATCCTGAAAACCTCCAGGAATTGGTGAAGTATGGGGCTAGATTAATAGATGTCAGTCCCTTGCGGGATACTCAGCTTCCGGAGTTAGACGCTCTCTATATAGGCGGGGGATTTCCGGAAACCCATGCTGAGCTCCTGGCAGCAAACAAGAATTTCGCCGGTTCTTTACGGGCGAGGGTAGAAGATGGCCTTCCGGTTTACGCAGAATGCGGCGGGTTGATATATTTAGGAAGAAGTATAAGTATCGACAACACAGTATATCCGATGGCTGGTGTACTTCCGGTGGATTTTTGCCTTGGGAAGAGGCCGCAGGGGCATGGATATACGGAGATGCTGGTGGACAAGCCCAATCCTTATTTTGCCTGTGGTTCTGTCCTGCGGGGGCATGAATTTCATTATTCTCGTGTCGTGGCCTGGGAAAAAAATACCGGTGTGTATATGGCCTTTTCTGTTAACCGCGGATATGGTGTTGATGGGGAGCGGGACGGATTTTGCTACAAAAATGTCTTGGCCACATATACACACCTCCACGCCTTGGGCATACGGGAATGGGCCGGCGCAGTGGTAAGGAGGGCTTTGGATTACAAACGGATACTAACCCGGTCGCCTTTAAAACTACTTGCTTCGGCTGTAAAAGTGTGATATAGGTTCCAATCCAAATTAAATAATATTAAGTAAGACGGCGGTTGTCGTCAAATTTGTAGGGAGGAGGATTAAGTATCATGGCTTATACGGTAACTGTGGACAAGGACAAATGTAACGGAGACAGCCTTTGTGTGGATAACTGCCCGGGGCAGGTACTGGAGCTGGTAGATGGAAAAGCAGAGCCTGTCAACATGGATGATTGCCTGGGTTGTCAGTCCTGTGTGGAAGTTTGCACGACCGGTGCGATCACAGTAACAGAAGATTAAGTAAATTAGTACGGAATCGGAGACTAACCGACGGTAAAAGGCCCTGCCTGAGAGATCAGGCAGGGCCTTTTATTTTGCCATATTGGCCTAAATTCTGGCAAAGCTCAAATTCCAAAGCCCAAAGTTCAAATCAATGATAAGTTTCAAACAGTGATTTTTTGGCGTTTAGCCATTTGGATTTTATTTGGACTTTGGATTTTGAAATTATATGGTTACTTTTGTTTTCCTTGTCCCGGTCAGGCCTGATGGGCGCCAGTTTTGATCTGCTCGGCCAGATATTCAACCTGGTAGCCTAGGGGTGATTTTTTCTCCATTTCGCGCTGTACGAAATTAACTGCATGCAGGATAGTGGCGTGGTTTCTGTTAAATTCCTTCCCTATGGCTTCCAGGGAGTGCTTGGTAAGAACGCGGGACAAGTAGACGGCCATATGCCGCGGATGGGCAATAGCCTGTTTGCGACTCTTGGATTTTAGCACGTCCAAGGTAACCTTATAGTACTGACAAATGATCTTTTGGATCAGCTCCAGAGAGATTTCTTCCCTTTTCTTTACCAGGTATTTGGTCGCTTCTCTGGCCATATCCAGGGTGATCGGTTGACAGAGGAGAGAGGACTGTGCGGCCAGGCTGATTACACTGCTTTCCAATTGCCGGATGTCATCGGTGATAGTATCGGCCAGGTAAGTTATAACCTCATCCGGTAGGGATATCCCCTGGTTCTGGGCCTTCTTCTGAAGGATTTTTGTCCGGGTATTATAGTCGGGCGGGAGGATGCTGGCAATCAGCCCGCTATTAAGCCTGGACCGGAGGGCGTTGTTTAGTCGTGGTATATCTTTCGGAGATTGGGAACTTGTCATGATAATAGTCCTGCCGGATTCAGCGAGCCTGTCCAGGACAGGGCCAAGTTCTGCCTGGGTACGTTGTTTACCCTCAAAGAAGTGTACTTCGTCAAGCAGGAGGACATGGCAATTTGTGCGGTATTTTTCTTTGAATTGTTCGATGGTATTTGTTTTAAGGGCACGGACCATGTCGTTGGTAAATTCTTCAGCAGTTACATAAATTAGTTTTTTTGTCTTGTCCTGACCAAGCATGTAATGGGCTATGGCCTGTGCCAGATGACTTTTCCCCAGCCCCGTATTTGAAAGCAGGTATAGAAAGTTGTTATAGGTACTAGTCCCTTGCGCTATGGCCTGGGCTATGTTGAAGGCAAAGCTGTTTGAGTTGCCGGTCACAAATTGATCGAAAGTAAAACGGGGACATAATCGCCTGCAGTAAGTTACTTCAGTTTGCAGGCCCGGCAAAGGCAATTGTTCATCGGCTTTAGGTTTATTGTTGCTATTGTTTTCATTAGATCCTGCCGATGCCACTATCAATTGGATATTTAATTTTTTACCGCAAAGGATTTCCAGCCCGTCCCGGATTAATGGCAGATAATTATCCTGCACCCAGCTTAGAGAAAATCGGTTGGGACAGGTCAGGACAAAGGTATTTTCATCCTGGCTGCTGCAGGTTACCGGATCAATCCAAATATGAAAACTGCTACTTGGAATCTTATTTTTAAGAGAATTTTTTACTTCT
>JASEGX010000003.1:12713-28082 GCA_030017815.1 Thermodesulfobacteriota bacterium
GCATAAGCTGATTTTTTTGTTTTTGAAATGTTAGGGCAAAGACGATTAAGTAATTGTACTCTCCTTAATAAAGATTCGCCGGGTTTCTGTCAAAGGTGATTGAAGACGATTCTCTCGATGAAGCCCCCTTATTTTTTAACATGGGTTAACCCTCTGTTTTTTCTTTATATCTCTTTTTACTAAAGAGTAACTTATTTAAAAGACGGCAGTTTGTATAATTAGAGTCAAGACCAATGGTTTCAGGAAGTTATTTATAGAAAACTCCCGGATGGATAAGGTTATCAACACCACAAGATCTCTCCATATCTCTTTTTTCCTTAAGTTTTTAACCTATTTTATGTTTATTTCTTTTTGCATTTGTCGTACATAGGGGGCTGGCAATTTTATTTGAATAATTTAAATAGGTTTGGCATCATAGGGCTAAAAAGGCGGGCTTAAAATTGGTTTCTATTCCTACCTCTGGGCAATGTCTGGCTTTAATGGACGAATATAAGGTAATGGACCATGTGCGGCAGCATTGCCGTAAAGTGGCAGAGGTCACCCTTTTTATTGCCGACAAACTAATGGCGGGCGGCATCAAGTTAAACATTCCTTTGATAGAAGCCGCTGCCCTTCTTCATGACATCACGAAGATTGAGGCGCTGGAGCAGGGGGAAAATCATGCCGAGACCGGGGCAGACCTCCTTGAAAAACTGGGATTTCCGACTGTAGCACACATAGTAAGACAACACGTACACTTATCAGGGCCGATTCTTGGGACGCCGGTTAATGAAGCAGAAGTCGTCAATTATGCCGATAAGCGGGTTTTGCATACCACTGTGGTCAGTTTGGGGGATAGATTTGATTATATCCGGGAAAAGTATGGGCATGGCGACCCGGTTAGGATAACTAGAATAAACAGGATCGAGGAGGAGACCCGGGAGCTTGAGAAAAAACTTTTTGCTCAGTTGCCCATAAAACCAGAGGAGATGCCGCATTTCCGATCAACTTGAGATTTGAAATTTGAGATGTCTTAAAGGATATGAGGGTGTTATGGCCAAAGATAAAAAGATAAGGTTAGCCCTGATTGCGGGGGGAGAGTCATCCGAACGAGAGGTTTCCCTTAAAGGGGGAGACCAGGTAGAAGGCGCACTGGATAAAGACAAGTATGATATTATACGCTATGATCCGGCTTATGACCTGGAGGTTCTGGTTAAGGATGCGGGCCGCATAGATGTGGCCTTTGTCCTTCTCCATGGTAAATATGGCGAGGACGGGACTATCCAGGGGCTCCTGGATCTCTTGCATATACCCTATCAGGGGTCCGGGGTCCTGGGCAGCGCTCTGGCCATGGACAAGGAGTTCTCTCGGACTCTTTATTCTCAAGCCGGCCTGAATATCCCACGTGGTAAGGTCATGCGGCCGGGTTCTTATAGCGCTGAAGATATCGCCGCGGAGTTCAGACTTCCTGTCGTTATCAAACCTGTAGATCAAGGTTCCAGTATTGGTATGAGTATTCCGCAGACAGTAGAAGGGGTGAAAAAAGGCCTGACCGAGGCCTTTAAATATAGCCCGCGTGTGCTTGTGGAAGAATATATAAAAGGGGTTGAAATTACCGGCGGGGTTATAGGCAATGATGAACTGGAGGCATTGCCTATTGTAGAGATCATACCAGGCGAAGGTCACGTTTTCTTTGATTATCAGGCCAAATACCAGGCCGGAGCTACAAAAGAGATCTGCCCCGCCCGCATCAGCGCTTCATCGACCCAAAATGCCCAGGAATGCGCCGTCACAGCCCATCGGGCCTTGCGATTGAGGGGTTATAGCCGTACAGATATGATCATCCGCGACAACCGGATTTACGTCCTGGAGACAAACACCATTCCGGGTATGACCAGAACCAGCCTATTACCCCTGGCGGCCCGGGAGGCGGGGATGGAGTTTTCTGCCTTGTTAGACAGGCTGATTAGGTTAGCCCTGGAGGCCACAGGGAAGGCTGATGGCTGAGTGCTGAAGGCGGCTTACATGTTCCCGGCCCTGATCATCAAGGATTCCAGGGTCTCGCGAAGGCGCGCGGCCAGCACACCTTTCTGGCCAGGCTTGTAATCAGCGGTCTCTATGGCCTGACCAATCAGGATATTGATATGTCCAGGTCGCACCCACAGGCTGCCACGCGGGAGAACATCTTTAGAACCATGGATAGCCAAGGGGACAACTGGGCATCCGGATTTTAAGGCCAGGACAATACCACCCATTTTAAAAGGCAATAGCCGGCCATCGACACTCCGTGTCCCTTCGGGAAATATAAGAACAGATGTCCCCTCCCGTATTTTTCGGGAGGCTTCTTCCAGGCTTTTTATGGCCTCTTTGGGGTGAGAGCGGTCGATTGGTATGTACCCGATACGACGCATAGCCAAACCGAATAGGGGTATCTGGAAAAGTTCCTTCTTGGCCAGCCAGCGAAATTGCGCAGGCAAATAAACCAGAACAGCCGGTATATCAAACTGGCTCTGGTGATTGGCGGCATAAATGTATGGCCGTCCCTGGCGTATGTTCTCCAATCCCTCTACGGTGACCTTTACTCCACATCCCCAGAGGACGATCCTCGCCCAGAGCCGGGCCACGCGATGCGGGGCATTACCCCTGCGGTCAAAGACAGAACTTACGATGGTTATGACACTGAAGATCGGGGTGATAACCGGCAACCATATAAAAAGAAAAACGCTGCGTATGCCGTTGAGTATCTTTTTCATCTCGCTTTTTGTTTTACGAGCCCTTAAAGGCCAATTTTACTGACCGAATGTACCTTCTTTTAATTTGATAAGTCAACGCAAAATTTATCTAATCTTTTGGTTGACAATTCTTGCCTAATCACTATTATGGTCTCATTAATCAACGTGTTAAAAAGTAGTTCTACCAAGGAGAAGGGCCTATGGAAGACTTAAAGAAGATGTATAAGACGATTATGGCCGACCGCTTTCCAGAGGCTATGACCATTACCTTTGGAGATCAGAAATTAATTTATCGGAAAAGGACCTGGAAGATACCGGATGAATCAAGGGTTTTTGTGGAGAAAGGGCTGCGCTATGGCGAAAATCCAGGCCAGGAGGCCGCCCTTTATGAGCTGGTAAGCGGAAACCTGGTTTGCGGGGAGTGCCATTACATTGAATCGGGGCGAGGTCTGGTAAGCGCTATAACCGAGGCGGATATGATCCAGGCCGGTAAACACCCCGGCAAAACCAACCTCACTGATGCTGATAATTCATTGAATATTTTGAAATTTTTAACCCGCAAGCCGGCCGTGGTTATCGTAAAACACAATAATCCTTGCGGCGTGGCCTATGGTGATACCCCGGCTGAGGCCTACCGGCGGGCGGATCGTGCGGACCGCATAGCGGCCTTCGGCGGGTGTGCGGCCTTCAACCGGGCCATGGACAAGGAGACAGCGGAGGAAGTATCCAGGCATTACCTGGAGGTGGTGGTGGCTCCGGAGTATGAGGAGGGTGCCGTAGATATCCTGAAACAGCGTAAAAACCTGCGGATCATACGTATTGGCCGGATGGATCGCCTGGAGGATTATTTAAACGCTCGCTTCGTGGATTTTAAGAGCCTTATGGACGGGGGCATTATTATTCAGCAGTCTCCAGTCAATGCCATCCGCATCAAGGACGACCTGAAACCGGCCCATACCGTGTACAAGGGACAGGAATATCGGATTACAAGGCTGCCTACAGAGAGGGAGTACGAAGACATTCTCTTCGGCTGGAGTGTTGAACAGGGAGTTACCTCGAACTCTGTTCTCTACGTCAAGGACGGCGTGACTGTGGGCATTGGTACCGGCGAGCAGGACCGGGTCGGTGTGGCTGAGATCGCTGTGTTTAAGGCATATACCAAGCATGCAGACACACTTTGCTTTGACCGCTATGGTATTCCCTATAAGACACTGGAAATGGAGATAGCAGCCGGCAAGAGGGATAAGGCGGCCAAAGAGGAAATCGACCGGGAGGCTAAGCAAAATCAAGGCGGCTTAAAGGGTGCGGTCATGGTCTCAGATGCCTTTTTCCCTTTCCGCGATGGGGTTGATGTAGGTATCAAGGAAGGTGTTTCCACCATTGTTCATCCGGGTGGATCAGATAGGGATTTTGAATCAATTTTGGCCTGTAATGAGGCCGATCCGCCGGTGGCTATGGTCTATACCGGACAGCGGGCATTCAAGCACTAGCTTTTTGGGGTATTTCCCCCGTCATGGGGTACAATGCCCCACAGGAAAGAAACGCCTGCGGATGTGCTTCCCCGGGTATATCTAAAAATAATTATTAATATCAGTCTATTGTTTTATTAAAGAGTGTTTTCTATATCAGATTATCTATGGCATGGAAGTTGCTGAAAAATAATAGGTTCTATTAAGATTAGGCCCTGAGTTCTGTAAAAAATGGAAGCCAGAGGGTTGTTAGCCGGTGCCCGATCCTAGATATAGCTATATCGCCCTTTGTTCCAGGGATGAAAATTGTACCAACCAGGTACATGAAGTTACAACTGCCTTCCAGGAGAAGTTCAAAGAGCTGGGTGTTAAGGTAAGCATCCGTAAAATCAAGACCGTATGCAGCGGCCGTTGTAATAAGGGTGTCTTTGTGGATATTGGCGGGGCTGTATTTTACCACATGGTAAGACCTGATAATGTGGAATCCATTATACAAGATACCATATTGGAAGGAGATGTGCTTCCCGCCTATTATTCGATTGAACGCTCGTTTGTAGGCGATGAAAAGGTTATATACGATCGGCCTGCCAATGTGCTAATCTATACAGATTCTCAATTTTGCCTGGCAGAAGGATTGCGGGGCCTGTTACGCAAGAATGGCCTTTCCTCTTGCGGTAAGTGTGTCCCCTGTCGTCTGGGTGTCAAGAAATTAGACCAGATATTATCAGCTTTGCTGGCCGGGAAGGCACGAGTGGATGATGTGGATAGATTGCGGGAATTAGCGCTGGTTATGGATGCCAGTTCCCGATGCGCCTTGGCGGGTAAGTTCGTGGCGCCTCTTTTTGTAGCTATGGATAGTTTTGGTGAGGAGTTGAACTTTGTCTGTGTATTGAGCGAAGATGCAAGCCGTGTCTGTGAGCTGAAAGATTCGGGCGGGCGGTGTTTGACCGGGAGTGCTTGAGAAGTAGAGAAATCATATAGAGGAGGAGTTTTATTATGGCGCTGGACCCAAGGAAGTACAAGGACTGGCAGATTGCTGAAGACGCAGAAAAACGGATGAAAACCGTCTATCAACTGGCGGATGAATTGGATCTGAAAGAGCTTTTACCCTACGGGCATTATGTGGCCAAGATTGACGCTGCCAAGGTTTTAGATCGCCTGAAAAAGAAACCGGATGGGAAATATATTGATGTTACGGCCATCACGCCAACTCCCCTGGGTGAGGGGAAGAGTACCTCTGCTATGGGCTTGGTTGAGGGTCTGGGTAAGAGGAAAAAAAGCGTAATCGGTGCGATCCGGCAGCCCTCCGGTGGGCCGACTATGAATATCAAGGGTAGCGCGGCCGGCGGAGGTCTGGCGCAGTGTATTCCGCTTACGCCGTTCTCACTGGGGCTGACCGGAGACATCAATGCCATCATGAATGCTCATAACCTGGCCATGGTAGCCCTTACCTCGCGTATGCAGCATGAATTCAACTATTCCGACGACCGTTTGAAGAAGATAGGTTTGAAGCGGCTCGATATCGATCCCAAGAATGTGGCCATGGGCTGGATTATGGACTTTTGCGCCCAGGCCTTGCGAAATATCATAATCGGAATCGGCGGGAAGATGGACGGGTTTCAGATGCAATCTAAGTTTGCCATTGCTGTAAGCTCCGAGGTCATGGCCATCCTGGCCGTATCCACAAGCCTGGCGGATATGCGCGAGCGCATGGGACGGATTGTCGTGGCATACAGCCGGAGCGGACAGCCGGTCACGACAAAAGATCTGGAAGTGGACGGGGCCATGACGGCGTGGATGGTTGAGGCCATGAATCCAAACCTGATGCAGAGCCTGGAAGGGCAGCCGGTGCTGGTTCATGCCGGTCCGTTTGCCAACATTGCTATCGGGCAGTCTTCTATCGTGGCAGACCGGGTTGGGCTTAAACTGGCTGACTATCATGTTACCGAGAGCGGCTTTGGCGCCGACATAGGGTTCGAAAAATTCTGGAATCTGAAGTGCCGCTTTAGCGGCCTAAAGCCCCACTGTGCCGTAGTAGTAGCTACCATACGGGCACTGAAATGTCATGGCGGCGCACCTATTCCGGTTCCGGGCCGTCCCATGCCTGCCGAGTACGCAAGCGAAAACGTGGGATGGGTGGAAAAAGGTACGGCAAATCTTGTACACCACATCCAGACGGTAAAGAAGGCCGGGATTAATCCCGTGGTCTGCATCAACGCATTCCATACGGATACGAAGAATGAAATTGCGGCGGTGCGGCGGCTGGCTGAGGCGGCGGGGGCTCGCGTTGCTCTGTCCAATCACTGGCTCAAGGGTGGCGACGGTGCTCTCGAGTTTGCCGACGCGGTTGTGGATGCCTGCGAAGAGAAGACCAAATTCAAGTTCCTTTATGAGCTCAAAACGCCGCTGGCCAAGCGCGTAGAGCTTATTGCTAAGGAGGTCTATGGGGCCGATGGCGTCAGCTTTGCCCCGGAGGCTGCGGCCAAGCTTCAGGCCATGGAGAAAGATCCGGAGATGGCTAAGCTTGGCACGTGCATGGTCAAGACCCATTTAAGTCTCTCCCATGACCCGAACCTAAAGGGTGTGCCAAAGGGCTGGACTTTGCCGGTTAGGGATATATTGGTTTATAAGGGCGCGGGATTCGTGGTGCCGGTGGCTGGCGCCATCAGCCTTATGCCGGGGACAGGTTCGGATCCGGCCTATCGCCGTATAGATGTGGATGTCAAGACCGGTAAGGTTAAGGGACTCTTTTAAAAATCTCAAAATTGAGATCTCAGATTTAAGGAGAGAAAGATGGCAGCAAAGATTATTAGCGGAACAGAGATTGCCAAACAGATTCGGGCGGATTTAAAAGAGGAAGTGGCTAATCTCAAAGCAAAACATGACATCACACCCGGCCTGGCCACTGTCCTGGTCGGTGATGACCCGGCCTCAAAGGTCTATGTGGGTCAGAAGGAAAAGGGATGCGCGGAGCTTGGCATCTATTCAGAGAGGATTGATCTGCCTGGAGATACCCCCGAAGCCGATCTCCTGGCCTTGATTGATAGGTTAAATAAGGATCCAAGGATTAACGGCATATTGGTGCAGTTGCCGCTACCCAAGCATATCGACGAAAGAAAAGTGCTTTATGCCATTGACCCGGCTAAGGATGTTGATGGTTTTCACCCGGTAAATGTCGGCAAACTCATGATCGGCACCAGATGTTTTCTGCCCTGTACACCCCATGGTATCCAGGAACTGCTCATTCGTTCCGGGGTAGAGACAGCCGGGGCTGAGGTAGTGGTTGTCGGGCGGAGCAACATCGTGGGCAAACCCATTGCCAACATGCTTATCCAGAAAGGGAAAGGCGCAGATGCCACGGTTACGGTCTGTCATACCCGTACCAAAGATATGGCCTTTCATACCCGGAGGGCGGATATCCTCATCGTGGCCGCCGGCCGTCCTAAGACCGTAACGGCGGACATGGTCAAAGAAGGTGTGGTGGTAATTGACGTGGGGGTAAATCGCATTGGTCAAACGCCAGAGGGTAAGGCCATCCTGGCAGGGGATGTTGATTTTGAAAGCGTAAAAGAAAAGGCTTCAGCGATTACGCCTGTGCCGGGCGGTGTAGGTCCGATGACCATTACCATGCTTATGCAGAATACGGTCGAGGCCGCTAAAGAGCAGGGGCGTGTGGCGTAGGAATAACTGTTTACTTACCGCAAAGGCGCAAAGGAAGACTTAAATCGATAAAATAGGAAGATGTAGTTTTAAAGGAAATCATCGTTACAAAGCACAACGCTTGATGTATTTAAAATTGGGAATATTGATTAATTTCGATGTTCCAATTCTAAAAAATGGAATATATAAGGATTGTCAACGGTCTTTAAAACTTTGCGTTCTTTGCGTCTTTGCGGTGAACTATCACTTTTTTCGTTTGTGGAGGAATGAACATGGAAAGGAAGAGAACGGCCTTTTGTCCTTCTATTTGCCCGGGCATCGAATGTGAGGCCAGCAATCAGGTACTCGAATTTGCTAGTAATAAAGGGGTTAACACCTTTGTTCAACGAGTAGAAGGAAGAGGGCTGGACCGCTGTCAGTTCGGAGCAGGAGGCACTTGTTGTCGCAACTGTTCTATGGGGCCTTGTATGATGATCGAAGGTGTCCCGGAGTCCATAGGGATTTGTGGAGCCACGCCCGCGACTACAGCGGCTCGTAATTTCTGCCGTATGATCGCCGCCGGTGCTGCCGCCCATATTGACCATGGGCGGGAGACCGTCATGGGGTTTCTGGCAGCAGCCAAAGGAGAAGCGCCCTATGAGATAAAGGATGAGAGGAAACTCCTTTCCACGGCTCAACTCTTTGAGATTAAGACTGAGGGGCGAAGCATCAAGGATATCGCCATTGAGCTCGGTGAGAAGGCCATGGCGGAATTTGGCAGGCAGGACGGTGGTCTCCACTTCATCAAACGCGCTCCCGTAAAAAGACAGGAGATTTGGAAAAAGCTTGGTATCTTGCCGCGTGGAATCGATCGTGAAGTTACCGAAATGATGCACCGCACCCATATGGGAACGGATCAGGACTATGAAAATCTGATCCTGCAAGGTAGCCGCTGCGCCTTGGCCGATGGCTGGGGGGCCTCCATGATCTCTACGGAACTCCAGGATATTATGTTCGGTACACCGGTACCCATCCGGGCCATGGTTAACCTCGGTGTCCTCAAGACGGATGAGGTCAATGTGGTGGTGCATGGTCATGAGCCGCTCCTTTCCGAGGCCCTGGCCATGGTGGTTGATGATCCGGAGATTGTAGCTGCCGCCCAGGCGGTCGGGGCTAAGGGCGTGAATTTGGCCGGCGTTTGCTGTACCGGTAATGAAGTCTTGATGCGCCACGGTATTCCCATCGCCGGCAGTTTTATCCAGCAGGAGATAGTCCTGGCTACCGGCGCGGTAGAGGCCATGGTGGTGGATATCCAGTGTATTATGCAGTCCCTGCCTACGGTGGCGAAGTGCTATCATACTGAGATCATTACTACCTCGCCGCGGGCCAAGATTACTGGGGCCACCCATATAGAGTTCGACCATCATAACGCCCTGCAGGTGGCCAAGGATATCATAAAGCGTGCGATTTCCCGCTACCCGCAGCGAGGCCCGGTACATATCCCGCAGCGTAAAACAGAGGTAGTGGCCGGCTTCAGCCATGAGACGATAAATCATATGTTAGGCGGCGCTTTCCGTGCTTCGTATCGTCCCCTCAACGACAACATAATCAACGGACGTATAAAGGGCGTAGGCGCTATAGTTGGTTGTGACAGCGCCCGGGTGCGTTCCGGTTACGTGCATACTACTGTGGCCAGGGAATTGATTGCGAACGATGTGCTCGTTCTTACGACAGGCTGTGCGGCCACGGCCTGCGGCCGGGAGGGACTTCTGACGCCGGAGGCGGCCAGCCTGTGTGGACCGGGACTCAGGGAGGTCTGTGAGGCAGTGGGTATTCCTCCTGTACTCCACATGGGATCGTGCGTGGATAACAGCCGCATCTTGATTGCCGCCACCGAAATCGTACGGGAGGGCGGCCTGGGTGACGACATAAGTCAGATTCCGGCGGTCGGTTGTGCCCCGGAGTGGATGAGTGAGAAGGCCATAGCCATCGGCCAATATTTTGTGGCCAGTGGAGCCAGTGTTATCTTTGGCCATACATTCCCTACCACCAAAAGCCAGGTCATGACCGATTATCTTTTTAAAGATCTGCTTGATCTTTACGGTGGATGTTGGGGGATGGAAAATGATCCGCATGATATTGCCAGGTGGATGATCGAGGCTATAGATAAGAGGCGCGAGGCCTTGGGTATCCACAAGAAAAAGGAGCGGGTCCTCTTTGATATGGCCATGCGCCGCGAATTATAGCCTACGGTTTTTTGTATTTTGTGTGCGCTTTTCGTGAGTAAATATTCCAGGGAGTAAAGAGTTATGGGTAGAGAACACGGCGCCAAATCCGGCGCAGTATTGGTGGTTGGGGGTGGTGTAGCCGGCGTCCAGGCCGCCCTTGACCTTGCCGAGATGGGTTTTCATGTCTATCTTGTGGAAAAGTCAGCCTCTATCGGCGGGGCCATGGCCCGTCTCGACAAGACCTTTCCTACCAATGACTGTGCGCTTTGAATTCTGGCGCCCAAGTTAGTTGAGGCCGGTCGGTCTCCAAACATAAAGATATTGACGAACGCCACGCTTGAATCCTTAGAAGGTGAGGCGGGGAAATTTACCGCCAAGGTGCATCGGTTGCCGCGTTTTATCAACGAAGATCTGTGCACGGCCTGTGGCGTGTGTACTATGTATTGTCCGGTTCTGGTTTCCGATACCTACAACGAAGAGCTGGCCATAACCAGGGCCCCCCATAAAGATTATCCCCAGGCGGTTCCGGCCAGCTTTTATATCGATCCCAAGAAATGCCTCTTCTTAAATTACGAGACTTGCCAGATCTGTATCCCTACTTGTCAGGCCAAGGCCATAGATTTTAGCCAGAAGGAAGAGCGGCTGGACCTCTCGGTGGGGGCGGTGATCCTCGCCCCCGGATTCGGCCGGATAAGCGATAAAGTCCTTGCACGCTATGGTTATGGGCGGTTCCCCGACGTAGTTACCAGTCTTGAATTTGAAAGGATTATGTGCGCCTCCGGGCCTTCCCGGGGTGAAATTATCCGACCTTCGGACGGCAAGCACCCCCAAAAGATTGCCTTTTTGCAGTGTATAGGGTCGAGAGATATCACCTCCGGTAATGGTTATTGTTCGTCTGTATGCTGTATGTATGCGGTCAAAGAGGCTACCGTGGTCAAGGAACATGCGCCGGACGTTGATATTAGCATATTCTACATGGACATGCGTACCGCGGGCAAAGGATTTGATGCCAGTCGGCAGAGGGCGCGGGATACGCACCATCTCAGATTTATCCGTAGTAGGGTGGCAGAGGTCCGCGAAAGAGGTGACAAGCTAAGGCTTTCTTATGCAGATAGTGAAGGTAACCATAAGGAAGACGACTTTGATATGGTCGTCCTTTCGGTAGGTCTTGAGTCTCCGGAAGATGCCCAATCCCTGGCCGTGACTGCCGGCATAAAACTAAATCAATATGATTTTTGCGATACAAAGGCCTTTTTACCCCTGGATGCGTCCAGGCCCGGGGTTTACGTGGCCGGCGCCTTTCAGGGGCCAAAGGATATTCCTGAAAGTGTAATGCAGGCCATCGGTTCCGCGGCAGCTGCAGCCGAGATACTGCATGAGGCCCGTGGTACCGAGGTGATCAGGAAGGAATACCCTTCCGAGATGGGGATAGCTGAAGAACCACGGATTGGGGTCTTTGTCTGTCACTGTGGCATCAATATCGGTGGGGTGGTAAATGTTTCCGAAGTGGCGAGCTATGCCCGGACCCTCAAGGATGTGGTGTCTGTTGATGACAGCCTTTATAGTTGCTCTCAGGACAGCCAGAAGGTCATAAAAGATGCGATTAAAGAGCATAACCTGAACCGGGTTGTAGTTGCTGCCTGTACGCCGCGTACACATGAGCCACTGTTTCAGGAGACATTGAGGGATATCGGGTTAAATCGTTCTCTCTTCGAGATGGTCAATATCCGGGATCAGTGCTCCTGGGTTCATGCCCACGAGCCAAAAGAGGCCACGGCCAAGGCCAAGGACCTGGTGCGTATGGCCGTGGCCAAGGCACGGCTCCTTTATCCACTTCCCGAGCAGACTGTTCCGGTTATTCCCAAGGCCCTGGTGATTGGCGGCGGGATAGCGGGTATGACCGCGGCCTTGAGTATTGCCGAGCAAGGATTTGAATGTTTCCTGGTCGAGAATTCAGCACAGCTCGGAGGTAACCTGAGACGGCTGAAAACCACCCTTACGGGTGAAGACCCCGGGCAATTATTAAATGAGGTCGAGACCAGAGCAAGAAACCATCCCCGTATCAAGGTTTATACCAATACACAGGTTGAAAATGTCTCTGGTTACATAGGTAATTTCGCAAGCACGCTTAGTACAGAGACCGGGAGTGAGGTGATTGAGCACGGCGTGGTGGTTGTGGCTACCGGCGGCCGTGAACATCGCCTCAAGAAGTATCTCTATGGACAATCGAAGCACGTACTTACACAGCTTGAACTAGAAGAAATCCTTTCTTCACCGGAAAAGGCCAAGAAGATAAATGAAGTGGTCATGATCCAGTGTGCAGGCTCGCGGGGAGATGACCTTAGCTATTGTAGTAAGCTATGTTGCGGACAGGCCGTGAAAAATGCCTTAAGGCTCAAAGAGCTCAATCCTGCAGCCAGTATTTACGTACTTTATAGAGACGTCCGGACTTATGGTTTCATGGAGGATTACTATCGTGAGGCCAGGGAAAAGGGCGTGGTCTTCATAAACTACGAGAAAGAAAATCCCCCCGTGGTCATGCCAAACGATGACAAGATAACAGTTGAATTCATGGATGTCTTACTGGGCGAGAAGGTGAAACTCGAACCTGACCTTGTAACTTTGAGCGTGGGCATTGTTCCTAATGAGGTTGAGGAGTTAGCAAAACTGCTTAAGATTCCTCTTACCCAGGAGAATTTCTTTTTGGAAGCGCATGTCAAACTGCGTCCGGTGGAGATGGCTGTGTCGGGAGTCTATGTCTGCGGATTGGCTCACTCTCCGAAGCCCATTGATGAATCCATCAGTCAGGCCCGGGCCGCGGCCGGTAAGGCCTGTGTCCCGCTGTCCAAAGGGTTTGTGGCGGTAGAGCCGATTGTTTCCAGTGTGGGCAAAGACAAATGTATCGGTTGCGGGATTTGTGAAAGCCTCTGTCCGTATAAGGCCATCCATCTCATCAAGGTGGACAAGAAGAAAAAGGCTGAGACTATTACGGCCTCATGTAAGGGCTGCGGGATATGTGCCTCGCACTGCCCGACCCTGGCTATTTCCATGGGCGGCTTTACTAATGAAGAGATAATGGCCCAGATACGGGCATTTGGCGAATGCTAATGATAAAATTCGAAATCCGAAGCACGAAACTCGAAACAAATTCAAATGACAGAATGTATAAAGATCAAAACAAGAAGTTAGAATAGCCGTTTCTAATTTTGATATTTGGATTTTGGATTTGTTTCGGATTTCGACATTCGATATTCGGATTTGTTTTAGGGAGGTAGGATGGATCAGGATTCCTTCAAACCAAAGATACTCGGCTTTCTCTGCAATTGGTGCTGTTATGCGGCTGCAGATTCGGCGGGCGTCGGTCGTTACCAGTATCCGCCTAATTTACGGACTATAAGGCTGATGTGCACCGGCCGCATAGACCCCATGTTTATTATTGAAGGCTTTGCCTGCGGGGCAGATGGCATATTTGCCGGTGGTTGACACCCTGGCGAATGTCATTACCAGTTTGGTAATTACGATGCCATGATTACAGCAGAACTCGTGCGTGAGATTCTCGGAAGCGTCGGGGTAAATCCAGAGCGCTTTGTTATCAAGTGGGCCTCTGCGGCTGAGGCTACGCGCTATGTGGATCTCATTACCGCCTTTACCAGGAAGATTGAAGAACTGGGGCCTCTCGGTCGAGCTGAGGGCAAGGATAAGGATGATCTGCTTCTCAAACTCCGGGCTGCCAGATCGGCGACAGAAGCTATGAAGCTAAGGGCCGGTCTGGGTAAGGTGGTCGGGGAATTCAGGGAAGAAGGCGATTATAGCCTTGATGTTATCCAGAAAAAGGTCGAAGCAAAGCTTGCTTCAACGATGAGATCAGAAGTGAGCGGTCAGGAAATACTCCTGCGGCTGAATCGGCAGGGACCATTGAGTGTAAGCAATCTGGCTGAAAAAATGGGCCTGCCGGCTGAAGAGATTGCTGATTTTTTGAGCAAGCTTGGCAAGAGGGGAAAGGTCTCTGAGAGTGACGGACGCTGGATGTTGGTGAGAGCCGGCGAGGACGTTATCTGATGATGGTGTCGGGGGTAGAATTGGCGGCCATAGGGCCAGTTAATTGTGGGGTGTAAACTGTGATCGTTGCAAAGAGAAAACCATTTACTGAAATCAAAGACATTGTTTCCGGCCATCGCAAGATATTAATCGTTGGTTGTGGTACCTGTGTGGCCGTGTGTTTAGCCGGCGGGGAGACAGAAGTGGCCATACTCGCTTCTCAGCTTCGTATCGCTCTGGGGTTGGACGGTCATGACGTGGAGATTGACGAGGCCATAGTCTACAGACAGTGTGACCGGGAATTTCTGGTTGATCTGAGCAAAAAGAAAAACGTGGCTGATTACGATGTTATTGTTTCCATGGCTTGCGGGGCAGGGGTGCAGTTACTGGGCGACGTATATGACGGGAAGCTGGTAGTTCCAGCCTTAAATACTGTTTTCTTGGGTGTGGCCGGGGGGCCGGGTATATGGACAGAAAGATGTGAGTCTTGTGGTGACTGCGTGCTGGGCGAAACAGGGGGTATCTGTCCTATAACTATGTGTGCCAAGGGCCTTTTGAACGGACCATGTAGTGGAACTAGGCACGGAAAATGTGAGGTTAATCCGGAAATTGACTGTGCATGGGCGAAGATATATGACCGGCTGGCTGCTCGTGGCGATGTCGGCCGTATAAGTAAGGTGTTTCCTCCACGGAATAATAGCAGGCGGAGCCACCCAGCCGTGGTAATTCACGAAGCCTATAAGCGGAGATTTGTCAAAGATGAGTAGATCGTTTAAAGATGCCTTGGCCTCAGGGAAGTTTCTAGTGACAGCAGAGGTTGTTCCCCCAAAGGGAGTGGATATAGGTGCTCTTATTCCCATCGTCAAGGATTTGAACGATGTGGTTGACGCCTTGGGTGTAGCAGATAACCCCAGGGCTGTTATGTCTATGAGTTCCTGGGCTATTTGTCGGTTAATTTTAGAAAATGACGGGGAACCGATCATGCACGTTAGTTGCCGTGATCGGAATCGGATTGCGTTACAGGCGGATCTCTTGGGGGCGGCTTTTTTAGGGATAAGAAACGTCCTTTGCGTGAGTGGTGACCACGTCCGGTTTGGTGATCACGTCGATGCTATGCCAGTCCATGACCTTGACTCAGTCCAGCTTTTAGAGACGGTTCGTTTCTTAAATCAGGGTCGAGATATGGCCGGCCGGGAGCTGGTAGGTATACCTGAGTTTTGCGTAGGTGCAGTGGCCAATCCCGATGCTGATCCCGTATCGCCGCAACTCCTTAAGTTTCAGAAA
>JASEGX010000140.1 GCA_030017815.1 Thermodesulfobacteriota bacterium
TCTTGCCCGGCGGCACCCAGCAGAATCCCGTATGCATATCCAGCACAATGCCGAATTCCTGCGCCTTTTCATAAAACGGCCACAGTTCCGGGTCGTTCATGTAGGTATCTTCGGGTGAATAATACTTGAATATCCTGGCCCCCTTCTCCTTGACCCAATACTCCATCTCCCAGATGGCGTTCTTAACCCCGCGCTGCTTGATGGGGGAAATGTTGGGTTGATACATAAACCGGTCCGGATGGGTCTCTACAATCTTGGCCATCTCGCCGTTGGAAACCCACCGGCTGGAAAAACCGGTCGTATCCATCATGGATTCCGGGAGTAGGCAGGCGATATCCACCCCATGCTTGTCCATGACCCGCAAGATGACCTCCGGGTCGCCGCTCTTGATCCCCTCCCATTCTTCCAGACCTTCCAGGGATTTGAGCATGAGCGGCATAGGAGCGCCGGTGATCAACGGCCGCGAGATGTGCTCAATAGCCCGCCACCACATTTGCACCCCGGGGAAATGGTTCAGGTGCTCCATGTCCCCGATAAGGTGGCACTCCGGATCAATCTTAAAATAATTATCTGGATTCTTTTTGCTCATATATCTCTCCCCCTGTTTATAGTAATTTTCAGCTGATCATTCTCTCTTTGCCTTCCCAGAACTTCTTTTTGATGTCTTTTTTGACGATCTTGCCGATAATGGTTTTGGGAATATCGCTCCAGAAAGCCACCGCCTTCGGACACTTGTATCCCGCGAGGTGCTTTTTGCAGTGTTCGATGATCTCCTCTGCTGTCGCTTGTTGGCCCGCATGGAGCACAACAACGGCCTGGACCACTTCACCCCATTTGGCGTCGGGCGCCGAAACAACAGTGCATTCCCTTACGGCCGGATACTGATAAATGATATCTTCCACTTCCTTCGGATAAACATTCTCGCCGCCGGAAATAATCATATCCGCCTTGCGGTCGGTCATGAAGATATAGCCGTCCTGGTCTATGTAACCCATGTCGCCTGTGTGATACCAACCGCCTTTCAGGACGGATTCGGTCAGCTTCGGATTCTTCCAGTAACCCATCATGATATGCTTGCCTTTGGCGCATATTTCGCCATACTCACCCGGACCCAGTGTCTGATCATTTTCATCCACAATTTTGACTCGCGAGTTGGGCATCGGTTTACCGGCGCTGACAAGATACTTCTGTTTCAGACCGTCCAGGTGATGATCCTTCCATGATAAACCGGATATGCCGGCTCCGGCTGTTTCTGTTGCGCCATATCCCTGGGCGAATTTATTCCCGAATTTTCGAATGCATTTTTTTAAAACTTCCGTGGGAAAGGGACTCCCGGCATAGGTTAAAATCTTTAAGCTGGAGAGATCGTAATTAACGAGGCTCGGCCAATCGACTATCCAGCCGTAAATCGTGGGAACAAGATTCATGTGGGTGCATTTTTCGTCTTCGATCAGTTTGAAGATCGTGTCCAGGCTGGGCTTGCGATTGATGCATACCTTGCCTCCGACGATTAATATCGCCAGAATCGGCCACCAGGACACATGAAAGATAGGAAGAACAAAACAGGTGGAATCATCTTCCGTAAATCCGTTGGCTATGGTAGCCGTTATTCCGGCTAAAACGGCGCTGCGGTGGGAAAGCATCACACCTTTAGGCAATCCCGTGGTTCCGCCCGTGTACATCAGAATGGCCAGATCGTTTTCCTGGATATCATATTGATCCAAATCCGGTTCCGATGCAGGCGATATCTCCAGCAACTTGTCGTAATCAAAAAATCCGCAAACAGGATTATCCAGACTCACCCACGCCTTTATACTCTTGAAACGATCTTTCATTTGTTTGACTTTTTCTTCATACCCGTCGCCGACAACAAAGAAAACCGTTTCGCTGTCGTTAATAATAAACATAATCTCGTCATCGCCTAAACGCACATTGATCGGTGTCACACGCATGCCGATCTTAGCCGCGGCAAAATAGACTTCCAGATATTTGGCGCAATTATCGGCCATGACGGCAAGTCCGTCGCCCTTCTTGCAGCCTGCTTTGATAAGAAAGTTGGCAAATCTGTTGATTTGTTCATTGAATTGTTTATAGGTATATTGTTGTCCTTCAAATACTACGGCAATATTATCCGGCCAAAGGACAGCTCCGCATCGCGGGATATCTCCCAATGTGTACATGTTATATCTCCTTCATTTTCACGGCCAGGATTTGGGCAGGCCCTGGAACTGCATGAGCACGTTGCGACTCATCTCATTGGATATGGGTGAAAACTGAATCTGATAGGCATCCCGGACAAACATCGATACGGGATATTCATTGCAGATGCCGTAACCGCCGAAAATTTCCGAGCCAAAGGTTGCCGCATGACGCGCACCCTCCGCCGCCACCAGTTTGGCCATGGTCGCCTCCAGATGATACGGCTTGCCATTGTCGCACAGCCACGCGGATTTATAGGTAAGGTTCCGCGCATTTTCGAGATTGATATACATGTCCGCCAGATAGTTCTGGAGGATCTGAAACCGGCTGATAGGCCCGCCGAAGGCGATGCGTTCCTGGACATACTTGAAACAGAGATCATAGACGGCGGAGATAATCCCCACACCCATCATGGCGACGCCGATACGTTCCGGATTGAGAACAGTCATGATCTCGTAAAAGGCATTGCCGCGCGTGCCCAATGTGTTTTCCTTGGGAACTTCAACATTGTCATAGAATATCTCCACGCTTTCACAATGATGGCAGCTTATTTTACCGATCTTACGGATGGTAACGCCGGGGGTTTCGCGCGGCACCATGATGATGCTCAGCGACTTGCTCGGCTTAGCCCCTTTTTCGGTCCGGCAGACCGTAATCAGGGAGTCGGCCACATGCGCGCCGGTAATGAAAATCTTCTGGCCGTTAATTACCCATTTGTCGCCCTTGTCTTCGGCCGTGGCCTTGATGGCTCCCAGAATATCCGTCCCGCCGGCAGGTTCGGTCAAGGCCATGCAGGTCTTGAATTTGCCCTGGCCGATGAGCGGCAGATATTTTTCTCTCTGCGCCGAGGTGCCCAATTCATTAATGAAACGTACGCCGAAACCGGCCGTGACACCGATAGCCAGGGCAACCGACATGGATCGTTTGCAAATCTGTTCATAAGCCACCATGATATCGACCTGTCCCAAGCCTTGTCCGCCGAATTCCGCAGGGATGGAGCCATAGAAGGTTCCCATATCAACGAATTTCTGCCACAACTCATCTGGAGGGAAGTCAACATGTTCATCCATCCAACGTACGTATTCGTAATCAAGTTCTTTTTCACAAAACTTCTGTGTTAGTTGCTGCATCATGATTTGTTCTTCTGTAAATCCGAAATCCATAGTATTTCTCCTCTATTTTTTCTTGTCCGAAGCGACATTCGCCTGTTTCTGAGCGGCCACCAGAACCTCGGGTTTTTCACGTAAGGTGTCCATCACCGACTGGATGTCAGGGGAATAGATCAGCCACTGGATGGCATTGCGCTCCAGCGCCAGAGCGGCATCCAGACTGCCGCATTCCAGGGAACGTCCCATCACTTCCTTGCCCATTCTCAGGGCAATGACTTTTTTCGAGCTGATATTTGTGACGACTTCACTGAACTTGGCCTCGAACTCATCATCCTTGAATACCCGGGTGAGGAAGCCCATCTCATACATATCGCGGGCCGGAAAATCCTTGCGTCCGCTGTAGATGATTTCACGCGCCCGGTAAATCGGCATGGCCCGGGCAATGCGCACGGTGCCACCCCAGCCGGGCAGAATACCCATGTTGATCTCGGTGGTGCCGAACTTGGCCGACTCCCGTGCATAGATCAGGTCGCACATCAGCGCGAGTTCAAGTCCACCCGCCAGACAGTGACCGGTAACTTTGGCGATGACTACTTTTTCGCAAAGCTCGATAGCCTTCCCAATTCCGTAACCGTCATGCGCCAGCCAGTTGAGACTGGCCTGATGCTCGGCCAGCGACGGAAAAACGCTCAGGTCACCACCTGTGCAAAATGCCTTCCCGTTTCCCGCGAGAACGACCACGGCCACTTCGGGAACGTCTCTGACCTTGCGGAAGGCGTCCAGAAGTTCGGCCGCCATTTCGCGGTTGATGGCATTGTACTTGTCCGGCCGGTTAAGCGTTATCGTGCAGACTGTTCCTTTGATCTCATAAGTGATGGTCGTGTACTCATTCATTACTGATCTCCTTACTTTTTGACCGGCCGGAAATACGGCAGGAAGAAACCCTCACGCTCATGATAGACGACCTCAACCGGCATATCGAATTTGATATCCTCCGGCTTGCACTCTACGATCCTGGTCATCATACGGATACCTTCCTCCAGATCGACATAGGCGATGGTATAGGGGAGTTCATCTGTAAATTTTGGTTCCACCATGCCGTATGCCGTGGAGAATGTTAGAATTGTTGCCTTGCCACTTGCTTCCATCCAGCCCAGATTGCCGGACCAGCACTCGGGACAGTATTTACGCGGATAGAAAATTTTTGATTTACAGTCATTGCAAACCTGTATAAGCAGTTTTCCCTCTTTAGTGCCTTCCCAAAATTTCTCCGACCAGGGCTGTGTTTCTGGTACAGGTTTTGTCATATCGAAGTCCATTTTTAAATCTCCTTTCCCCAGATGGTGGCAATATTATTGAAGCCTGATCCGCCACCGGCATTCTGGTAAACATATTTACAGTTCTTTACCTGACGTTCTCCGGCCTTACCCATGAGCTGTCTGGCCGTCTCCACATAGCAGGCGCTACTCACGCCCGATCCGGTATGACCTCTTCCCGGCGCGTCACCGATGGATGACCAGGGAATATCGCCTCCGAAAGACATCCGGCCCTCAAGAAAATATTTACCACCCATACCGGGAGGTGCTACTTCAAGAAGCTCCGAAATCATTGGATGGGCAAGTGGATAAGCGAGATAGCAGTTCCAGAGGCTAACATCTTCTTTCGTGATGCCGGCCTGCGCCATGGCCTCTTTGGCCGTAACGCGGAATCCTTCCGCAACTTTGTTAAAATCACGCATGACGCAGGTCCCGCTGAAATAACGCACGGAATCACCCAGCTTGTAGGCAGCAGGACGCTTCATCTTCTTGGCATCTTCTGCCGAAACAATCACCATGGCACAGCCGCCATCGCCCAGCACGTTGCTCTCGCGCTTGTGCAACGGGGTATTAAGCAGATCGGAAGCCAACACCTTTTGCACCGAGGGCACTTCCTTGCCGTAGAAAAACGAGTTCGGGTCTTTAGCAGCCCAGCTTCGCAGCGCGGTTACTACCGAGGCCATCTCTTCGGGCGTGCAGCCTGACTGATACATGAAACGATTTGCCATCAGTCCCATGATGATGTTGTAGGTAGTGCCGTAGGGATACTCCCATTGAAGATCCACGCCAGCCTTAGCAAAGAAATTGATGAGGTCGGGAACCGCAATGGTGGAGTGGATGGTAACATGATGAACCAAAACTGCTTTGGCGACACCGCTCGTTATCCACTGCTCGGCCAGTCTTATGGCGTTCGATGTTGATGCCCCGCCGGCATTGACACTGACCGCGTCCTTGCAGCCCTTGAGACCAAGTTCCTCGGGCAGTTTGCCGAAGGAAAGCTCTGCGGCGATCTTCGGCTGGGCCTGCGGAAAGACGCTGATCACACCCTCAATGTCATTCTTGTGGAGACCCGAATCCCTGACCGCCTCCATACACGTGTCATAAACAATGTCCCAATGCGTACGCTCCGGCATGTTACGCGTCGGAACCTCGCCGATACCAATAATAGCAATTTTTCCTTTACTCATAATGTTTGTTATTGAACCTCCTTTCCTGGGGGATTATTAAAATATGTAACTACCAGAACTGTAACGTTTGGTATTAAAGTATATAGCTATATGATAAAAGTCAAGTATTTTTTTCTGATGAGATAATATTACGAAATTTAAAGATATTTTTTGTTATGATATGAAGAACAGTAACTATTGGTTCTATATAGAATAGTTGCTAATATATTTCGTTTATTAATTAGAAATGTGGTGAGTAATTTTTAGATGTACTAAAGACCTTGCATGACAATCGTAGTGACATAATCTATAACCTCATCCTCAGTGCATACCCCTCTTTCAATCAGCATTGCACCATATTCTGCCATGCCCATTATAAAATAACCGGTTATTATGCTGTCCGTTCTCTTATTAATGTTGCTGCTTCTTTTGAAACTTTCATAATCATTGCTAATGGGGTTGATCATCTGGCTTAAG
>JASEGX010000141.1 GCA_030017815.1 Thermodesulfobacteriota bacterium
GTCATAACCCGCACAAACCTTCCTTAAGGAGATTGAAATGATCAAACGCAGGGACTTCCTAAAGGGCGCCACCGTGGGTCTGGCCGGACTGGCGCTGCCTTTCGCTGCGGCTGAACTGATAAACCCGCAGACTATTATTGCCCGGAAAACGGACCGGCCTAAGGTCAGGTGGGCCTTTCTGGTGGACACCGTGAGATGTGTCGGGTGCGGCCTTTGTGTAAGGGCCTGCAAACAGGAAAATGAGGTGCCCTACGACGCCAACGTTACACGGACCTGGGTGGAAAGATACGTGCTGACCAAGGACAAGAAATTATTTGCCGACACGCCCAAGGCCGGCCGGGATGGATTCACCACCCCCCGAATAGACTTGGGCATGGGGAATTACCAGGAAATCAGAAATGAAGATATCGCCAAGGCCTTCTTTGTCCCGAAACTCTGCAACCAATGTGAAAATCCACCCTGTGTGCAGGTCTGCCCGGTCGGGGCAACCTACCAGTTGCCCGATGGGATTATGCTTGTTGACCGGGAATGGTGCATCGGCTGCGGCTACTGTATCATGGCCTGCCCCTATGGAATCAGATTCTTCCATCCGAAATATCATACGGCGGATAAATGCAACTTCTGTTACCACCGCATCACGAAGGGAATGAACACCGCCTGTGTGGATGCCTGTCCCTACCAGGCCCGGCAGGTGGGAAACTTCGAGGATCCCGCCGACCCGGTTACGAGGGCGGTCATGACCGAACGGGTGCGTGTCCTGAAAAGCGAATACGGCACCAAACCCCATGTCTTCTATAGAGAACTGGCCGAGGAGGTGAGATGATGACGGAGTTTTTTCACGCGGAGGCCTGGACGGTCAAGGAACTCTTTACCTACCCCAATGAATACATCTACTGGAGCATCCAGATTGTCATGTATCCCTTTATGACGGGTCTCGTGGCCGGGGCCTTTGTGCTCTCTTCGCTGTATCATGTTTTCGGAATAAAGCAGCTCAAGGAGATCGCCCGTTTTTCTCTGGTCTTTTCCTTTGCCCTCCTGATGGTGGCGCCCATGCCCCTCCTGTTTCACCAACTTCAGCCCCTGCGGGGTCCCTTGATCTTCATGACGCCCCACTTTACCTCGGCCATCGCCGCCTTCGGGATCGTATTTTCCACCTACGGCGCCCTGGTAGCCTCGGAGTTGTGGTTTGTCTACCGGAAGCATTTCGTGGAAACGGTGAATTTGTTAAAGAAGAAACAGAACAAGGGGCTGGGCGAGAGTCTAAAGTACCTGGTCTGTCTCGTTCTGACCCTGGGCGCCTTCGACCTGAGCGCGAAGGCCCTGGAGAAAGACGAAAAGGCCGTCAAGGTCCTGGCGGCAATCGGCATTCCCATCGCCTGTTTCCTCCACGGCTACGCCGGTTTTATCTTCGGCTCCGTCAAGGCCAACGCCCTCTGGATGACCCCGCTCATGCCGGTCATTTTCATCATGTCCGCCATCGTCTCCGGAATCGCCCTCTGTCTGCTCACCTATATTGTGTCCATGGAGGTAAAGAAGATCATGGCCGGGACAAAAAAGGCCATCGCCCGCCATATGAGCACCATGGCAGAAATCAAGAGCGTGGAAATGGAAGTGGTAAAGATGACCTCGAAATATCTTATCTTCTTTTTGATCTTCGCCATCAGCCTGGAACTGCTCGATCTCGTCTTCCGGGGCTACACCGCCGTGAAGTCCTGGGACGTCTTGCGGACCGTCATTTACGGAAAGGATTTCATCAGCATCTTCATCCTCCAGTACGTGCTTGGCAACATCCTGCCTTTCACCATTCTGCTCCTGCCCGGGCTGACCATAAAAAGAACGGTGATCGGACTGATCCTCGTCATCTTCGGGGTGTTCATGATGAGGTGGAACGTGGTCATCGGCGGCCAGGCCTTCTCCCTGTCCTTCATGGGGTATATGCACTACCACCTGCCGATCATCCCCTACAACCTGGAAACCTTCAAGGAAGGGCTCGGCGGCGCCCTGGTTATCTGGTTCATGCCCTTCATCCTCTTTTGGATCATGAACAAGGTGATGCCCGTCTTCACCTTTGAAGAATCCCATCATCCCCCCACGCCGAGGAGATGAGCCGGTCGATCGGATTTCGATAGCTGAGACGTTTGCCGCGGGGTGATACCAATAAAAAAGGGCCTTGGAACCTTGATTTTGCTGTTTCTCCTTGCCGGCAATTCTTATGCGGCAAAGGAGTTCTCCGTCCCATACCCACCTTTTTCTCCCGGCATATTCCCCTGTATGGCCTGTCATGAAGGCCTGGACCGGAACAGAAATAAACGGCAACTCGCCGATATGCACCAGGAAATCAAAATAATCCGGCATGGGGAGCGCTGGTGCTATGATTGCCATGACGCCCGCAACATGGACAGATTACGGCTGGCTGGAGGCAAGCAGATAAGATTTGAAGAATCATACCACCTCTGCGGTCAATGTCACGGCAATATTCTCAAGGACTGGAAAAAGGGGATACACGGAAAAAGAACCGGCAACTGGCAGGGAGAAAAGCAGTACCTGCTCTGCGTCCACTGTCACGACCCGCATAATCCGCCGTTTAAACCCATCAGGCCGGAGCCGGCCCCCGTAAAGCCGGAGAAGACCTTGTTAAATCGCCAGCCAACGTCCAAATGACGAGGTCATCATGAAAGAAGAAAGTGATATTAATCTTACCAGAAGACTGCTTGTAAAGACTTTGATGGCAGGCGCCGCTGCAACCATGCTGCCGCTGAGTCAGGCTTACGGCGCCGCCAGTGCGATCGACTGGGCGGCCTTCTTTCAGAAGCGGTTTCAGGAACTTACCCCTCAGGAGATAGGCAGGCTGATTATAAGACTGGAAGCAAAATACAAAAAAACATATGGCCGGGACATCAAGGTAAAAACAACGCCGCCCATTGATAATGTCGAGTTCGCCTATGCCCTGAACCTTTCCAAATGCATCGGCTGCCGGCGCTGCGTTTACAGTTGCGCCCAGGAGAACAATCTTTCCCGAAAACCACATCAGATACATTACATCAGGGTCCTGCGCTTCCAGAGCGGTCCCATTGATTTTGAGAAGGCACAGCATTATTACGATCCCCGGGAGGTGCCGGAAACAGGTTACTTTTATGTCCCCGTGCAGTGCCAGCATTGCCGGAAGGCGCCCTGCGTGAAGGTCTGTCCCATCAAGGCCACCTGGACGGAAAAGGACGGCACAGTGGTTGTGGATTACGATTGGTGCATTGGCTGCCGGTATTGCATGGCCGCCTGTCCTTACAAGGGCCGGAACTTCAACTGGGCAGAGCCTCAGATTCCACCTGAGGAGATCAATCCGAACACCCATTATCTCGGAAACAGGCCGCGAATGAAGAACGTCGTAGAAAAGTGCACCTTCTGCGTCCACAGATCCCGGGAAGGCAGGTATCCCGCCTGTGTGGAGGCCTGCCCGGTGGGCGCGAGAAAATTCGGCAATCTCCTTGATATAAACAGCGAGGTGCGACAGATAATTGAGACAAAGCGGGTATTTAGACTAAAGGAAGACCTGAATACGGATCCCAGGTTTTTCTATTTCTTTCATAGTTAGCAACTGCTTGACAAGGCGAAAATGTGAAGCTGTTCAATTTCATCTGCGACGCGACAAGGGAAGTCATTAAGGGCGGTCCCCTCTATTACTCCTGGATGGCCTTTTTACTGCTGGTGATGATCTTCGCCGCGAATAGCTACGGCTATCAACTGGAACATGGCCTCCTGGTGACCAACATGAGGGACCAGGTATCATGGGGTCTTTATATCGCCAACTTCACCTTCATGGTCGGGGTGGCCGCGGCGGCAGTACTCCTGGTAATCCCCGCCTACATCTACGATTTTCAGGCCATAAAAGAGATTGTCATCCTGGGTGAACTGATGGCCTTTACCGCCATCATCATGTGCCTGGCCTTCATCATGGTGGATCTGGGGAGGCCCGACAGATTTTGGCATATTCTGCCTGGCTTGGGAATTCTTAACTTGCCATTTTCCATGCTTTCCTGGGATTTTATCGTCCTCAACGGCTATCTGGTCCTGAATATGCTGATCCCCTTTTATTTGCTTTATACCGGATATATCGGGCAGGAACCCAATAAAAAGTGGATCATGCCTTTTATCATTCTCTCCATTCCCTGGGCGATCAGCATCCATACCGTAACCGCCTTCCTGTACAATCCGCTCCCGGGCCGGCCCTTCTGGAACACCGCCATTCTGGCGCCCCGGTTTCTGGCCTCGGCCTTTTGCTCCGGTCCCGCCATCATCGTACTCGTCTTCCAGATCATCAGACGGTTCAGCAATATCAAAATTCAGGATGCCGCCTTGTTCAAACTGGCCGAAATGATGGCCTACGCGATGTTTTTTAACCTCTTTCTCCTGGTGGCCGAACTTTTCAAAGAGTATTATTCCGCCACGGTTCACCTGGCCCCGATGCAATATCTCATGCAGGGGCTCCACGGACACAACGCCCTCGTTCCCTGGATCTGGACCGCGATCACGCTAAATGTCTCCGCCTTCGTGATATTTTTATTACTGAGAAATATCCGAAATCTGAAACTCCTGAACATAGGATGCGTCATGATCATCATCGGCGTCTGGATCGAAAAGGGGATGGGGCTGATCGTGCCTGGCTTTGTCCCGGACACGCTGGGAGAGATATACGAGTACCTGCCCTCCTCCACCGAAGTCATGGTATCTCTGGGCATCCTGGCCCTGGGGGCTTTTATTTACACCACTCTGGCAAAAGTGGCCATCGCCATTGATACGGGAAGGCTGCGGCGTCAGTAATAATACCCCGTCGCAGACAAGCGGCTGTGCAACGATAAACCTTGCCCATGTCTATTTTCGCTCCCAACAGGGGGAATGTTTGACAAGACAAAGAGAATCACATATTAGCAACTGCCAGGGCGAAATCGGGGGACACGGGTAAGAATGTAAGAATGGGGTCAGGCTTGCTTAGTTGCTTTAATCTTACGCTTAATTAGGGACAGAGCCCCTATTCTTCGAGAAGCAGTCACAAAGGGTGGGTGGAGGAATACTTGGGAAATGGAGAGAACGCCCGCCAGGAGGAATGGACGGGCAGTATCGCGGTGGGGAGCAGGCCCTTCGTTGAGCAGGTGAAAGCGCTCTTGGGCTACAGAGCCAGAGGGAGAGAAGTCATAGAAGGCGGGGAAGGGTATCAGGTCCGGGAGGGACCAGCTTTGTATAACGCTCTTTTTGTGGCGGAAAAAGAGGATATAGGCCACGAAAACAGCTATTGTTGGAGTCTAAAACCTTAAATCTCGGCCACATGGCATGGCCCGACCCCCACAGACACAGACCACCTTTTTCCTGACCATGATTCTGTGAATCAGGCACTGAGATCACTGGCAGAGATCATTAGAAGACAAAAGAAGCTTGCATAACCATGGCATCCACCGGATCGGCCATAAAGCCGGCCACCCGGTGATGCCTGGCGTTGGGCAAAAATTAATTTGACGTAGGATCGATTGTGGCGTACCATATGTCGTACGTTAAGGAGGTTGAGAAGTATGACAACATTAACAGCATCAGACGCAAGAAAACGCCTTTACAATTTGCTGGACGAAGTGAAGGATACGCATGTCCCGGTTCAGATTGTCGGTAAGAGAAATTCCGCAGTTCTTATTTCTGAGGAAGACTGGCGGGCAATAGAAGAAACTTTGTATCTCACATCAATACCCGGTATGCGAGATTCCATAAAGAAAGGATTGAAGACGCCTGTTGACACGTGCGAGGAGGATCCCGGCTGGTGAGTTGGCGATTGGTTTTCACTAAGCAAGCCCAAAAAGATGCGAAAAAGATTGCACGAGCGGGTCTTAAATCGCAGGCAAATCGCTTATTGGATATTTTAAGAGAAGATCCTTATTGTAACCCGCCACCTTATGAAAAACTGATAGGGGATCTCATGGGGGCTTATTCTCGAAGAATCAACATACAGAATCGTTTAATTTATCAAATACTAAAAGATATCCATACCGTAAAAGTTATCAGGATGTGGACTCATTATGAGTAATCCGGACCGACATTGAACGGCCAACAAGCCGCTAAAGCCGATCGCGGCCCCGGGGGCCGCTCCGGCTTAGCTTTTCGTTATGGGTAAGAATGGGGTAAGAATGGGGTCAGGTAAGAATGGGGTCAGGCTTGCTTAGTTGCTCAACTTTCGCAGGAGCGAAAATTATGTAATATATTGTAATAATTAGTAGTAT
>JASEGX010000142.1 GCA_030017815.1 Thermodesulfobacteriota bacterium
AATATCTCCCTGTGTAGTGCGTCATAAGTCCCTTTACTTTAATTGTCATTCCGGGCTTGACCCGGAATCCAGTCTTTTTACCTTTCTGGATTCCTGCTTTCGCAGGAATGACGATTTTTGTTGCCGCGTCGCTCATCTCCACGTCGTCTCTAATTATTCTCTATAAGCCTATCCCAGACGTTTTCTAATAGACGTTTTCAGCTCATCCAGGCTTGACGACTTGACGATATAATCATCAGACGCCCATGACCCAAGGTCGTGTTTGTATTCGCTATATGCTGTGCTTAGAATGACGGGCAGAGCGGGCTTTTGGGCCTTGAGCTGCCTTAACACCTCTATACCATCCATTCCTGGCATGTTTATATCCAGAATCACAAGATCTATGGGATTAGATCCAAATAGTTCGAGGGCCTCTTCCCCGTTCATCGCTGAAAAAACTTGATAGCCTTCTTCTTCCAGCTCTTCCCGATAAAGCAGATGGATGCTTTCTTCATCATCTACCACAAGGATTTTCTTATTCTCTTCCACAGCCAAACCTCCATTATTCGAGCTTTTGTTTTTTTACCTTATTTTTTGGTTTATACACATTATGCCCTCTAGGCTCAGAATTCATCGGCAGTTTTACGGAAAAAGCCACCCCTTGACCCGGCTCGTTCTCAACCTCTATTTTGCCGCCATGATGAGAAACTATCCGGTAAGAAATAGCCAGGCCCAGCCCGGATCCCCCCTTTTTTGTGGTAAAGAAGGGGTTGAATATATTGTGAAGAATGGCCTCCGGGATGCCTCCACCGGTATCTTTTATGGTGCATGTGACATACCCGCCTGCATCATCTTCTTCCACAGAACTACTTACCCGGATGGCCCCACCCCCGGGCATCGCCTGACGGGCGTTTAGCAGGATATTAAATAAAGTGTGCTTAATTTGTCGCTCATCGCACCATATAGGTGGAATAGACTTTAGGTCTTTTTTTACAGTTATAGACCCTTCTTCAAATTCACGATGCATCAGTTCCAGACATTCCTTGACAATATGGTTCAGGTCTTTTTTTGCATAAGACCCTTCTGGTTCCTGTGCGTAATCCAGTAACTCATTTAAGGTCTTTTCCAGCCTCCCCACTTCATCTACAATTACCTCGAGGTAGCGCTTTCCTGCATTATCTCCATTTACTACTTTAATCGCCCGCCGTGCCAGACCACCTATGGATACCAGGGGGTTTCTGATCTCGTGTGCCAGGGTAGAGGCCATCTCCCCCATGGCGGCCAATTTTTCCGCCTCTGCCAGCAGTCCCCTGGCCTCCACTAATTCTTTGTTGGTCCTATCAAGAAGGGTGTAGAGCCTGGCATTATCCAGAGCGAGGCCGGTACGATTGGCCAACATGCTTATAACACGGACATTCTCTTTAGTTGTGACGCGATTATTACAGAAACTATCGACTACTATGACGCCCATTACCTCATCCTTGGCTATAATGGGAACCACGGCGCAGTCAGCACGGTCCAATCCCTCAAACCATGTCTTGCTAAGCACAGGATCTGAACTGGCATTAATAGTTATAGGTGTCTTTTCTTGCACGGCTCGAGCCAGCGCCCCACCATCCTTGTTTAAAGGTATTATGATATCTCGTGCCGAGGATTCCTCGCCTTTTTCCCCACGCCATACCTCTTTTAAAACCTCCTCCTGTTCATCCATCAGACAGATTACCGCCCGGTCAAAGCCCAGGCCCTCATCACCGGTTATAGCCCTGATAACGGTTTTTCCTATTTCATCTACCGAAACGGTGGTCATCAGGTGGCCGCTTATCTTATAAAGAGTGGAGAGCTCCCGGACCATACTTTCGTTTTCGCGGGCCAGCGTCTCAGCTATCCTTTCCTTGGCGGACAGAAGTACATCGGCGCTCCTGAACACTCCAGCCATTTCTTGACTGGCGATGTCCAGTAAGTCCACCGCCTCCTGCGCCCAGGCGCGTGGCCGGTCATGGAGCAGGACAAGTGCGCCATAGGTAACGTTCTCATCGCTAACGGGCATGCCCAAGAAGGAGCTTGGCTTGTAACCGGCGATTTTTTGCCAGTATTCTTTTGGGGAGTCGTTCGCCCAGTCCGCTATTATCAGAGGTCTTTTTTTCTGGATAGCCTGTCGAAGGTTCTCTTCCTTTACATCCAAACGACAGGGCTCCGCTTTTCGATGTGAGTAATCACTTGCCGCTTCAAGAATAAAATGATCTCCTCCTGTCTGGAGAGAAAAGAAGCCACAAAAAGCCACTTCAAAGGCCTCGGCTATTAAAAGAACCGTTTGCTCCAGCCGATCCTTTAAGTCAACGGTGGCATGGTTAATCTTAATCAGCCGGGGCAAAAGATCTTTTGTTTTTTCAATAAGACTATGGTCAGGGCTCATCTCTTCTTGTTATCTTTGGCCTTCCTTAAGGGGGCTGGATCACCCTAGATCGTCAATTCACGCAGGAATTTGGCCGCATCTTCGGGCGGAGTAGGATTTATATAAAAGCCCGTTCCCCATTCAAAACCTGCGATCATGGTTAATTTAGGCATTATCTCAAAGTGCCAATGATAGTAATCCGAGGCGCCTTCCCTAAGAGGCGTAGTGTGTAAGACATAGTTGTAAGGGACCTGAGGGATTGCGCCGTTAAGGCGTCGAAATGTTTCCGAGAAAATCTGTGCCAGCCGGCTAAACTCGCCATCGGTCACATCCATATACGAGGAGCTATGCCTTTTTGGTAATATCCACATCTCAAAAGGTGAGCGGGGGGCAAATGGAGTAATAGTTAAGAAGTCTTCGTTTTCGCATACCAATCTGGTCCCCCGGGTTAGCTCCTGACGTATTATATCGCAGAAAACGCAGCGCTCTTTGTAATTATAATAAGTCTTTGCTCCTTGCAGCTCTTCACACACCAATTCCGGGACAACCGGAAGGGCAATAAGTTGAGAATGTGAATGCTCTAAGGACGCCCCCGCTGCACGCCCGTAATTCTTAAATATCATAACATAACGAAAGCGCGAGTCCTTTTTTAAATCAACTATCCGCTCACGGTAAGACCACAGGACTTGTACTAACCTTTCGGGGGATAGCTCTGCCAGGGTCTCACTGTGATTGGGAGTTTCTACTATCACTTCATGGGCGCCGACACCGTTCATCTTGTCATAAACACCTTCTCCCTCTTTGTCTAAGTCCCCTTCGATCATGAGTGCCGGGTACTTATTGGGAACCACGCGCAGTGTCCAGCCCGGGGTATTTGGCTCGCCATGATTACGCCCATAAGCCAGAACCTCTTCGGGCGTAGTGTTTTCGTGACCGGGGCAGAGTGGACAAAATCCTCCTTTCGCGATCTCCTTCTCGACCACGAAATCAGAAGGTCTTTTGCCCCGTTCCTTAGAAATAATAACCCATCGGCCAACAATGGGATCTTTACGCAATTCAGGCATTTCTGTTTCCTCCTAACTCAACCTTGTCTAGCCGGTATCTCTTTTGGATTTTGCCAGTTAAGCTAACAAAAGAGAAGATTATATCTGCCAATGAATCTGCTCAAAATTTTCATCAGGCACAATAATGGCAAGATAGCCTACTGATGGATACCGTTCCTGGACCAACCCCTTATCTCTTACCTCCACCACAAGGCGGATCTCCTCGCCTACATTGAAACCAAGATATTTAAAAGAGACCGCCAATTCAACAAACTTATAAATACTAATAGAGTTGAACTCACCGACCAAGACATGATTATCTGGCCGGCCCTTATATAATCGGTAATAAAAACCGTCTCCTTTAGCTGCCGGGGAGAAAGTAAGGAAGTAAGGCCGGCTGTTCAAAAGGTAGAGGTATATCTCCTGGTCCTGAGACCATCCGGAAAAAGCCACTTCGTCTGCCTCAAGCCGGAAACAGAGGTTGTCCACATCAAAGCCATAATATATGGCTGTTAATTTTTCCCTTCCCTGGTACATGGCCCCGCCCGCTGTTTTGATTTCAAAATAACCTGCTCCACTCCACTCATAAAACTGCGTCAGGCGGCCGTCAAGGACCGGGTGTATAAATCCCTTCGGCTCTATTGGTGGAATCACCTTCTTGAGCCTTTTTATAGGAGACTTCAGGCTTTCGGGTACTTCTTCTCCTAAGGCCCGATATACCTGGGATAGATATTCTCGAAAAAGGCGATCAAACTCAAAAGAATAAGCGCTGGAGAAATGTTCTCCGTACCACCAAAACCAATCACTGCCCTCCGCGGCATGAAGGGCTTCCCTGGCCTTACGAATGGCCTCATCAGACAAATCCTTTCTCTCTTTAAGGCTTCTGGTTAAAACGGCTCTCGTCTGTCCCAGGAGATCCCAGCCCGCGTTCTCCTCCGCTCCTCCAATCCAAATATCAAAATTGTGGTTTATCCAGGAGCCGGTATAAAGATTGGCTATAGATTCTGTTGGTGGAAATTCTTCCAGGTAGTCAGAAACCGTGGTGGTTTTAAAATCAGCACTGTTTGAAAATCTCTTATAGACTTCTGTAAGGAAGGCCTCCCCTCCATCGCTGTAATGCTCCCAGGGGTTTTCTCCATCTAAAATAATGTTCAACAGAAGTGGTTTTTTACCTGACTGCCAATTATCTCTTATTTTGTGAAGGTGTGAGAAAAAATCTTCCGCTGCCTGGAGGGGCTGGTTGCGATAATAGACAAATCCAAAGAGGTCTGATAGGCCATGATCTCTAAAAACCATATTTACCTTTGCCCCCCCATACTCAACAGTGTATGGATAAAAAAGGGTGTCACTGTTATAATTACCGGCCGAAGATACGCCTTGGCCTGACAGAGAATGAAAAAGAATACCCTCGTCTGTCGCTGCCCATTTGATGCCCAGTTCACTCATAATTGGAATGAGTTCCGGGCAAACCGAGCCTTCCGAGGGCCATAGTCCCCGGGGTCTCTGTCCAAAAATTTTTTCATGGAGACTCATAGCTTCTGCGAGATGCCAGAGGGCATCTTCAGGATATTGAAAACGTTGGGGTAGCCTTACCTCAGGAATAGCCCGCCTGGCGAAATCAGAATCGATCAGAAGTGGCAAGATTGGATGATAGAAGGGGCTGGTGGTAATTTCTATCTGTTTCTCTTCAGCCAACCTTGCATACAGAGGAATAACTTCTTTAATTACTTCTTGTTGCGCATCCAGGACTATACCCTTATCTGTCTCTGTGAAAAACTGGCCCTTTCGGAACAATCCATAAATATCTGGATTTTTTCGGCTGGTATAGCCAAACCAGGTAAGATTAAACCATATTTGAAGATCAAGGAAATCCAGTGTATTGAAACGTGCCACACTTTCTCTAGCTCGAGACTCATCAACTACCAGTCCGCGTTTGAGTAGTAGCTGCCAGTACCGCGGGAATGGTTTAATCATTGTCTCCCAGTTACAATTAAAAAAATTAATAAGGATAAACGCCTTGTCCTCTAAGGTAAGTTCCCCGGCCGGTTTGGTGCTTATATCCAGGAAATCATCCTTGGCCTGGCCTGAGGCATAATCCTGTAACTGTACCAAAAGGGATGGTACGAGATTAAAAGTTTGTTTTATTGATGAAAAATTAGAAAGTAGAGAGGGCATGTCATGGTAAGCCTTTATGCCATGCAAACGAACCCAAGGCATAGAGTACCTGCCCCGGGCCGGGTCTTTATAGTTTGGTTGGTGCATGTGCCATAGAAAGGAGATATATAGCGGTGGCTGGTTCATTGCCTATTATGTACCGCGTATCTTTTCTGTGGTTTCCTGTCTCTTTTTGCAATCTAAACATAAGGTGGTGACCGGGCGCGCCTCTAGTCTTTTTTCCGAAATATCTTCCCCACAGTTCTCGCAGACACCGAAAGTCCCTTCATCTATTCGCTCTAATGCACTTCGTATCTTTTGTAGGAGTTTCCTCTCCCTGTCCCGAATGCGTAACTCAAAGTTACGATCTGATTCAAGTGTGGCGCGATCGGCTGGGTCTGGAAATTTATCGGTTAAATCCGTCATATCAGAAAGCGTTTTTTCGGCCCCACTTAGAATTTCCTCTGTTTTTTTATTTAGCAATACCCTGAAATATTCTTCTTTTTCCTTTTTCATTCCCACTCCTCCGCCACTACCTAAATATATAAACACAAAAATCTACCATTTTTCCTGATAAAGTAAAGTATAATCATATAAAGAATAAGCGAATTTTGGAATTAAGAGTTCCTTTCTGCTTACTTTTTCTTC
>JASEGX010000143.1 GCA_030017815.1 Thermodesulfobacteriota bacterium
TTTGTTTCCACTCAAGTCATCGGTGCATTCTCGGCACAGATATTGCTTTATGCAAGGCGACCCCGCGTAATTTGAAAATTGATAAAAAGTTCACATAGTTATATTTGCCTTGCGTTTTTGCCGATAATAATTTAGAAATTCTTTTTCTTTTACTTGGTAAAGCTTAATATTCAGGCTTTAACCTAACCTTGCATTATCTATCTTAAAAATAAACTAGAGGTGATAATCATCATGTGGAGAAGAGTCCTTGTTGACCTGATGATAATTATGTGCGTGGGTATCTTTAGCGGTATTATAGTAAATGAGCTTCGGGCAGATGGGATTCCATTGTTACCTACCTATATGGATAGCAGTTTTCATCGTGAAATGGACTTAAATGCATTCAAGGGAGCAAAATGTAAAAATCCCCGCTGCCTCATCTTTGATGCCCGTCCCCATGAGTTTTATGAGAAAGATCATTTAATGGGTGCGGTTAATTTCCCACCTGTCCAGTTCGACTTTTTTCACGGTCTTTATCTGGCTGATGTGCCTCCTGATGCCCCTATTTTTGTTTACGGCCGGACCATCAGCCGGGCCTGTGACCGGGAACTGGCCTATCTTCTGTCTTTAAAAGGGCATAAAAATGTGACTGTGATTTTCTAATGATTTTCTAAGATATGGCAAATGTTGAAAAGGACAGGGCATCACACAGAAAACAGTCGATTCCTCACCGGGGTATCATCATATTTCTATTGAGACTGTGTCTGGGCGGATTGTTTATATATGCGAGCCTTAGTAAGATCCGGGACCCCCTTCGATTTAAAAACATAGTTGCGACTTATGAAGTGCTGCCTTATTGGATGGTAAATATAACGGCGGCGGTATTACCCTGGCTCGAGTTTTGGACAGGCGTCCTGGTTTTGATGGGTATCCTTGTCAGGGGCTGTATAGTTATGCAGGGTAGTTTGCTGGTATTATTCATCCTGGTTACCGGCCTCAACATCGCCCGGGGCATGGAATTTTATTGTGGTTGTTTTACTGAGGACACCATAGCCAGTGGCATAAGCTATTGGCACATCATGTTTAATATGCTTTGGCTATTAATGGCCGGAGCCCTTTTTATTTTAGAAAGGAGGCGGTTTAGCCATCGTTTTCTTTTCACCCATAACACAGCAAGGTGACATAAAGCCCGGTAGATGCCGGACCGTACTTTGCCTCTTTTGTCTTCTTACTCTGTTATCCTGTCTGCTTTCCCAAAACAGCTTTGCCAGCCAATATCCTGCGGTTATCAGGGCCGGCGACTATTTTCCAAATATTCCGCTGTCTGGTTCATTATCTTCGAATGACGAAAAATATCTTGGGCTTTTGGGTCGAAAGGCATTCTCATTAAGTGACATCCGGCCAAAGGTTCTATGGATAGAGGTTTTTAGCATCTATTGCGCCGTCTGTCAGAAGCAGGCCACTAAGTTTAACCAGTTGTATGAGCTTGTCCAAGAGGATGATTTTATCAGCGGGAATATGAAAATGATCGGCATAGGCACAGGCAACAATAATAAAGAGGTTGCACACTTCAGGAAATACTATGATGTTATGTTTCCCCTTATTGCTGACCCGGATTTCAAGGTGCACGAAGCCTTAAAGAAAGCCAGGACCCCCCTGATTATCCTGCTCGATAAAAGATCACGCCCTTATAAGATATTGACCATCTTAGACCCAGCCAGGCCAATCGAAACACTTATCGAAGATATCCGGACTGAACTCCACAAGATAACGCTGGTGTATTAAATCAGACAATCATCTACCGGTCGGGAAAGTCGGGACTATAGCTGTCCCTCGTTCCCGGGCGCTTCTTTTTCTATATGTCAATGGGAACATTTTCACGATATCCAGGGGATCATGTTTTCTGTTGACACTTAACCATACTTTTTCATATACTTACCGCTACAAGTGAATTCCCGTTCATTATTACAGGCATTTTTTCAAATAATAATTAAGCCAAAGGAGGGTTAACAAAATGATTTCTCGTCGTGAATTACTAAAAGGTTTTGGCGCGGCTACAGTCGCGCTGGCAGCTTCCAGGGTGGATGGTAGGCTGGCCTGGGCGGCTGAAGCAGGAGGCCACGGACATCATGGGGCGGAGAAACTGGTTTCTCCGGAGGAGGCCATAAAGCGTTTAAAAGCGGGGAATGAGCGGTTTGTTTCCATGAAGCGGCTCTCTGATCCCGGTGTGGGGCCGAAAGTCCGCGGGAAACTTACCAAGGGGCAGTGGCCTTATGCCACCATCCTTTGCTGCTCGGATTCCCGCGTTCCGCCCGAAATTGTTTTTGACGAGGGTCTGGGCCGTCTATTCATCGTACGTGTAGCTGGTAACATGATAGTTCCGGTGTTGTTGGGTAGTATTGAGTATGCAACGCTCCATTCCACGAGCCGGTTAATAATGGTTATGGGACACGAGTCTTGCGGGGCCGTTGGCGCTGCGGTGCACGTTGCAGAACATCCTGGCGCAAAGGAGACGCCGGCAATTGACGACATTCTAAGCCTGCTTCAACCCGCGGTTTTGAAGGCCAAAAAAGAGACCGGATTAAAAGGTAAAGAGCTTGTAGAAGCCGTAGCCAAAGAAAACGTGCGTATGACGGTCAAACAGATTGCTGAACAAAGTAAAGCTCTTGGAGAGATGCAAAAGAAGGGCGAGCTCAAGATTATGGGGGCCTATTATTCATTGGCTACCGGGAAGGTAGATATCTGGACGTAGAGGGATGAAGACTTGTCCGGGATCAGCCTTAACGACCGTCAATTCACCATGAACAGCCAGTTGTTTTTTAACACCTGGTACCAGTTGACCAGGGCCATCAAGGTGGGGGCGGAATGGGTTCATCTGAAGACGGAACGCTTCAGCGAGACCAACAGCGGCAACCGCTTTACTGTATCTACCTGGTATGAATTTTAACCGTTGACGGCTTTGTGACAAGTCAATTTCTCACGCAAAGGCGCAAAGCCCGCAAAGAAAAAATGAAAATCTGGAAATCAAGAAATCAGGAATAAAAAATTTTTTATGAGTTCCTGAGTTCCAAATTTTGTTTTTTTTGCGTCCTTGGCGGCGTTGCGTGATAGTCCGAAGATATTTTAGATAGCGGGGATGGAATTTCATTGTCCCATCCCCGCTTTTAACCTCACGTTTTCAAGACCTTCCTGTTTTGATATGCCTTTTCTGCCAGGTGTTTGAGTTTGGTTTTTACCTGACTTAATCCGGGTAGTGGCGGGATTTCTATTATATTTTCCCCCGGACAATTCAGTTTAGAAAGTGCCAGTTTTTTTTCTAAATCCTCCCGTTGAGTGGGCACTATGGTCTCCCCCAGCACCCCGGCCACAGAACCGACGTCTTCTATACTACGCACGAAAGTTAATATCTCGTTGAGATTGTAACTTGCTGTTAATTGTTTGATTTCTTCGTTAATTATCAGACACTCTTCCATTAAGTCATAATACCCCGCCCGGTATCGTTTCAGATCGTCCAAAAGGCGTTTATAGCAGTCCAGAAGGAGATTTTTATATCTCCCCGCCTCCGTCAGGCCATGCACCTTTACAGGCGTTAAAAGACATGACTTTATGTCCCCGGTTTCCTGAAGGTAACGGTCATAAAACGGTTTAGCCTCCAGTCCGACTATTCCCCAGAACTCTTCGACCAGGTCCTCCGTCCGGAGTAGCTGATAGATCCGGCAGAAATCTTCATAGACCATCTTCCCTATGGTATCCCGATGGGCCTGGATGTGTTCCTTTAAAGCTGCTTTTTCCTCTTCAATAGCCTTGCGGGCTCCAAAGTAGTTCTCGGCTATCTCTTTTTTGATCTGGTAGAGGAGGGCGGCGGAAATGTCGTCTGTCATAGGGTTGTTCCTTAGCCGTCAGCAATCAGCTTTCAGCAAAAAAACAGGCGCATATTTTATTATTTGTAACACTTAGAACAACTTTCAAGGGGCTAAACTGTTACTTTTTTGTCCGCCGGGCTGATAGCTGAAGGCTGAAAGCTGATTGCTTATTAAATACTATGCCATGCTTTTAGCGGTTTGCAAAGGGAAAGTGAGGGGGACGACTCAGACAAAATAAAGCTATAAAACAGTTGTTTTGTCACGGAAACTCCGGTATAAGTATGTGTACAATCTGGATTTTTGGCTATGGCCACGATGGAAGAGCACTTAGACCGCTTTATGCATTTTTTAACCGTAGAGAAGGGGTTGGCCAGAAATACACTTTCGTCTTACAGCCATGACCTGCAGAAATTCCGGCAATTTCTTTCTGCTGAGGGGGTCAGGAAGGTTGAAGATGTCCTGGAGCTGCATGTCTTTTCCTTTCTTCGTTACTTACGGGAGAATGGTCTTTCGTCCCGTAGTGTGGCCAGGACGTTGGTGGTTGTCCGTTCCTTTTTCCGGTTTTTGCTGAGCGAAAAAATAATCGACACTAACCCAACGCGTTCCATAGAATCTCCGCGCTTCCGGTCCAGACTCCCGGATACATTAAGTGTGGAAGAAGTGGACAGCCTCCTTAAGCAGCCTTCCTTACAGGAGGTTCTGGGACAAAGAGATGCCGCTATGCTCCATCTGCTCTATGCCACCGGACTTCGGGTATCAGAATTGGTTGCTGTTAAAGCCGGTGACGTGAACTTTACTGTGGGTTATTTAAGGACCATGGGGAAGGGGGCCAAGGAACGCATTATACCGGTTGGTGAAGTAGCCAGAGAGAGGCTTACAACTTACTTAAATATTATGCGTCCCCGCCTTTTAAAAGGGAGAAAAAGTTCCTTTCTCTTTGTCAACCGTTCCGGTAATGGATTATCGCGTCAGGGATTCTGGAAGATAATCCGCAAATATGCCGGGACGGCGGGGATCACGAAAAAAATTACCCCCCACACCCTGCGTCATTCCTTTGCCAGCCATCTCCTGGAGCGTGGGGCCGATCTGCGTTCTGTACAATTAATGCTGGGCCATGCCGATATATCTACCACACAGATTTATACCCATGTGACCGGCGAACGCCTCAAGGCCATCCATAAAAAATACCATCCCCGTGGTTAATAATCTTGTATATGAACGTGAAACATTCTCCCGGATTAAAGAAAGGCATTGATGGAAGTTCAGCCGGGGATCAGAGGCAAATAGAGCTTATCACCACGCACCTCAATGCTGATTTTGATGCCCTGGCTTCTATGCTGGCCGTCAAGAAACTCTATCCCGAGGCCATATTATCTTTTCCCGGCTCCACGGAAAGGAGTATCCGGGACTTTTTTGTACAATCGGCGGCCTATCTTTATGATTTTACCCGCATAAAAAATGTCCCTATAGCGGACATACGCCGGCTCATCCTGGTGGATACCAGACAGCCGGGCCGTATCGGCCGATTTGCCGAGGCCTTGCAAAACCCGGGCATAGATGTCCATATTTATGACCACCATCCTTCTTCCGCCGAAGATATTAAAGGTACTGTGGAAATCATACGTCCGGTAGGCGCTACGATTACTATTCTGGCCGGGTTATTACAGGAGAAAGGAATAGAAATTACCCCGGAAGAGGCCACTATCATGGCCCTGGGTATATATGAAGACACCGGTTCCTTCACCTTCACTTCCACTACTGCCGAAGACCTGAAAGCGGCATCCCTTCTGCTCGAGAAGGGGGCGGACCTCAACATTATTTCAGATATGCTGGCCCAGGAGCTTACGGCCGAGCAGGTCTCCATACTTAATGACCTGATTCAGTCGGCTTCAACCTATACCATCCGGGGGATCGATATCGTCATTAGCAAGGTCACAGTCAATAAGTATGTGGGTGATCTGGCGGTGCTGGTGCACAAACTTATGGACATGGAGAATCTGGAAGTCCTTTTCTGTTTGGCTTCCATGGAAGATCGCATTTTTATTATTGCCCGCAGTCGCAACCCGGAAGTTAACGTGGCTACGATCCTGGCTGATTTTGGTGGCGGGGGACATCCCACCGCGGCTGCTGCCACGATAAAGGAACTAACCATACTGGAGGCAGAAGAAAAACTCATTGGCATTCTGCATAGGGAAATAAGCCCACAGAAGACGGCACGGCAGGTTATGTCCGGCCCGGTTATTTATGTCACTCCGGATCTCCCCATGAAGCAGGCTAATGAGATGCTGACCCGCTATAACATAACTGTCCTGCCGGTAATAGAAGACGGCAAGATCGCAGGGCTTATTTCCCGCCGGGTCATTGA
>JASEGX010000144.1 GCA_030017815.1 Thermodesulfobacteriota bacterium
TTCACGTTTTAGCTCGGATCTAAAACACGTAAAGTAAAGTCCTAAGAGTAAAGTTTCGCCAAGCAAAACGGTCGCCTAATAACAGATTGGCGTTAATACCCTCCGGGAAATCGGCAGGCAATTAGAATTTTTTAGGGAAGCCTGCCGATTTCGCCAATCCTAACCGTTAAACGCTCAGTGCAGGCATATCTCCTTTATGCCAAGAGGCGGAACTTTAAAGCTTATTATGATCAGGAGAGACTTTTGAAAATTAGAGAAGTGACCGAAACCAGGAATCCCTTTGGAGCGCTTATCGGGGTTTCCTCATTGATTATCGCTCTGTTATATTTAGCCGGATTTTCTTTCCGGTGGTCGTACTACTACAATTTTGGTGTTCAGCATGTTGTTTTCAAACTTAACTTCCAGTCATTCTTGGTAACGGCAATCGAGTTGATTAGAGAACCCAGGAATTTCTTGCTATCGCTTCTCATTATTATCGGCCCTCTGATTGTGGCAAATGGCGTTATCAGGTTTATCAAACACTCGGCGAGTATAGACCGCCATCGAATTTTAAGTAAATGCGCAGCAGTCCCCATCAAGCTATTCTGTTTAGATTCTCCGCTTGTTGTCGATGCAATCATGGCTATCCTGCTGCTCTATTCGACTTTCATGCTGAGTTCACATCTGGGGTATACGACCTTCAAGAAACATATCATCAACTCTCCTGACAATCCCTTACCGGCCGTTACAATGATAGTAGAGGATAATGAAAACAAATTAGCGCTAGGGTGTGGCTGTGAAGAAACACCCGTGCAATTGATAGGGAACGCCCGAAAGATCCGAATAATCCAGGAAGCCTATCAGACATGCAATAGTGAAACGACCAAGTGGAGGCTTCTCTACAGAGACGATGAATCGATATACCTGTTTGCGAGCAGATCAGAAAAGTTAATTGGTCACGCCAGACCTTTGACATTAATAATGCCAAACACCAAGAAAACATACCTGATAATGGAATAGGAGTCTATCATGAGTCTGATTACTATCATACTGGTGGTCGTAGCACTTTCATTACCTTTGGGGCCCGCGCCGGCAAAGGCGTTTGCCCAGGATATTGAAGGCGTCCCGGTCACGTTGATGCGAGACGATGAATACGTGGTCACAATAATGAGGGTGATAGATAAACACGGAAAGAAAATTAAAGGGCTGATAAACATCAAATCCTTTGAGACAAATATGAAATCCTTTGCGTTTGAGAATATCTATGGCGAAACGAAGATAATACCGGTTTCCGAAATAGAAAGGATCGAGTTTGAACAAAATATACAGACTTTAAACCCGGTAGCGCAGGAAAGCGCATGGGAAATTATTACCTCTGGAGGAAAAGAAAACAAAATCAGGATTCCCGCTCGCGAACTAGAGGTCAGAACAGGCCTGCTCATTTTGAGAAGTTCATTGGCTACGTCCCTTTTGGAAGGGGAGAGGGACCTGGAAGTACTCAACATTTCTTTTAACCCGTCCGAAGATCGCTTTGATATAATAGTCCGGAATATCAGATACGAAAAAAAGTACTATGGGACTGGAGGAGCTTCAGGCATCAGGAAAGGACTGCAATGAGAATGACGGCAAGGCTATCGATACAGGTGTGAGCGCCGATATAATAAAGTTAGACCATAAAATGCGGCCAATAGCCTATTGTCCCCGGATGAGGGGAAGCAGATGTGGGGATTATAAAAGGGGAACAACAGGAGGAAAAGATGGTCGGTATCAAGGGGCTCGCTGATTTTCAGGATCGTTTTTTCAACATCGTCAAGGAAAAAAGTGCGGAGCTAATAAAAGGAAATTTGGACGAGGAGTTAGGTTCAGGTAAAGATTTCCCCGTATCAATCAAGGCCGACTTCTGCCTGCTTATAAACGAAATAAACGCCTTGAAGGGGGCGGGAAGCCTTTTGGAGGGCGTTACCAAAGAGTTACAAAATGATTTTAAGGAGCTTATCAACAGTACAAGTTTCGATGACTTTGTTGACAACTTCAGGGATATGGTCACGGTTGACCAGTTGAAAAAAGCACCCGACGTCTTGCGTGGTATCGTCCACATGGAAATAGGGCTGGTTTTATCGTTTGTCACCGTCCTGAAGAACTTCGAGGGGCTCCAGATGGAAGATTATGCAGCGAGCCTTAATCAGTACTTCTTCTCGCGGGACGGCTACAAAACCGTATCCGGAGATCTGATTATGCGGCCCCGGTTTCCCAAGGTCCGCAATTTGGAGGACGCAAGGGGAATCGGTAACCAGATCAATGCCGAACGTTACATCCGGGATATAATCAGGATCGTCGCAGAAACTGCCGGCGACGCACTGTATAATCTTAGGCCCCGCTACGTCAGGCTTGTTCAGCAGTATCGGGAGGATTCCAGGAAGAAGCTCATAGGCTGGTTTGATTCATTTGGAGGCTTGGCGGAGGCCTCGCTGCTACCGGCCGTTGAAGGTATAATCAACGGGGCCTTTAACCTCAACTTAAATCCGCTGCTAGCCGCAGCCATAGGGACGTTTTGCTCGGTTACCGCAAGAAAGGCCACGGAGCATTCATATCTTGCTCTTTTGAGGATAATATAAAGAGGTTATAGACACACGGAACTTTCAGGCGTAAGATATTTAACAGAGGAAGCAGCCATGTTAGCGAAACCCTTTGCAGAATCCCCCGCGGCTTGCCATATTTTATTTATTGACACACAGTCTTGAGTCTGGTAAACGTAACTCAATATGAAAACTTATGACGGCATAATTTTACGCTGGTGGTGGAGTGGATTGATATAGGGTGAGGTGTACCCACTTCCAGGTTATTAACATACATGCCGTCCAATAAACCGTGGGTCATCTCCAAATGACCTGCGGTTTTCTATTTTATAAGCTTTCAGCAGTCAGCGGTCGGCAAGGAGAGGTTCATAGCTGAAAGCTGAAGGCTGAAAGCTGATAGCTAAGAAATGTATTCACCAACTTTCGAACAATTTAAGCAACTTGCTCAGCAAGGGAATCTCATCCCGGTCTATCGGGACATCCTCGCGGATATGGAGACCCCTCTTTCCATTTACCGTAAGCTGGAAGAGGGAAAATATTCCTTTCTCCTGGAGAGCATGGAGGGCGGGGAAAAATGGGGGCGTTATAGCTTTATTGGCCTAAACCCCTCGGTCATAATCCGGGCCAGGGGCGACAGATTGGAACGCCTCAACGCCGCCGGTGAAGTTCATGCTGAAACCGGGAACCCCGTCCTGTTCCTGCGAAAGGTCTTGTCGGCTTACAAGCCCGTGGTATTTGACGGCCTGCCCCGTTTTTTTGGCGGCGCCGTGGGTTACCTCGGTTATGACACCGTCCGTTTTATAGAGGCCATCCCGGAGACAAATCCGGACGTGCTCGGCTTCTACGATATGGTCTTTGTAATCTGCGACCAGATCCTCATCTATGATACCTTCAATCAGTCTCTTAAGGTCATAACGAATGTGCACATCAAGGAAGGCGATGATCTGCAATCGCTTTATGATCAGGCCATAGCCGGGATAGACGGCATTATTGACAGACTGCGCAGGACAACGGTCCCGCGGTCAGGGGATATTTCTCAAGATGATCTTCCTGTATCAGCCAACATGTCGCCTGCGGACTTTAAAAATATGGTCAGAAAGGCCAAGGAGTATATCCGGGCGGGAGACATCATCCAGGTGGTGCTGGCTCAGCGTTTTCAGACGACGTGGCAATCAGAACCCTTTTCGGTTTATCGGGCACTGCGTAAAATAAATCCCTCGCCGTACCTCTTTTACCTCCGTTTTGATGACGAATATCTCATCGGCTCTTCACCGGAGGTCCTGGTACGGCTGGAGAACCGGAAAATAGAGGTCCGGCCCATTGCCGGGACGCGACCCCGCGGGACAAACGAGGAGGAAGATCTCCGGCTGGAACAAGAACTCCTGGACGACCCCAAGGAACGCGCCGAGCATATAATGCTGGTTGATCTGGGGCGGAATGATGTGGGCCGGGTAGCCGGATACGGCAGCGTAGAGGTAAATGAACTGATGGCTATTGAACGGTATTCACACGTAATGCATATCGTCTCTAATGTACGCGGCCTGTTAAAAGAAGGCAAGGATGCCTTTGACGTCTTTGCCGCCACATTTCCCGCCGGCACAGTAAGTGGCGCCCCAAAGGTGCGGGCCATGGAAATCATTGAAGAACTGGAGCCGGACCGCCGCGGGCCGTACGCCGGTGCGGTCGGTTATTTCAGCTTTTCCGGCAACATGGATTTGTGTATCGCCATCCGCACGCTGCTCATTAAAAATGGACGGATAAGTGTCCAGGCCGGTGCGGGGATTGTGGCTGATTCCGATCCGGATAAGGAATATCAGGAGACGGTAAACAAGGCGCGCGGTATGCTGAGGGCCATCGAATGGGCAAAAAAGGGATTGGAATAGGCGATGATATTCATCCTCGATAATTACGATTCCTTTACTTATAATCTCGTCCAGGCCTTTGGCGAGATGGGTGAAGACCTGATCGTGGAGCGTAACGATAAGATCGACCTCGAGGGGATTGACAAATTTTCTCCCTCACACCTGGTCTTTTCTCCCGGGCCGTGTTCCCCGGAAGAGGCCGGCATTTCTGTGGCAGCTATCAAGTATTTTGCCGGCCGGCTGCCCATACTCGGAGTCTGCCTGGGGCATCAGTCCATAGGTGCAGCCTTTGGCGGCCGCATAGTGCGCGCCGAAAGGCTCATGCACGGCAAGACCTCTTTGATTTATCATGATGGGAAGACGATTTTTGAGGGGTTGCCGCTGTCCTTTGAGGCCACCCGCTATCACTCGCTTATTGTAGAGAAAGAGACCCTGCCCGATTGTCTGGAGATAACCGCCTGGACCGAAGAGGGAGAAATCATGGGCCTTCGGCACAAAGAGCTTATCATAGAGGGGGTACAATTCCACCCCGAATCAATCCTGACCAGAGAGGGGCCGAGGCTCCTGAAGAATTTTACAAGACTGTCCGGGGGGAGAAGATGACTGTGATCAAGGAAGCGCTGGCCCGGGTAGTTAATCGGCAGGACTTAAGCGAAGAGGAAATGATAGTGGTTATGGAAGAGATCATGAGCGGCGCCTGTACCCCGGCCCAAATAGGGGCCTTTATCACGGCCTTGCGCATGAAGGGTGAATCCGTGGCGGAAATAACCGGAGCGGCCCGCGTCATGCGGGAAAAAGCCACCCGGATTAAGGTTGAGGCAGAGATAGTGGTGGACACCTGCGGCACCGGCGGTGACGCCTCTAATACCTTCAATGTTTCTACAACTGCCGCCTTTGTAATAGCTGCATCAGGAGTGAAGGTGGCTAAACACGGCAATCGGGCGGTTTCTTCGCGATGCGGAAGCGCCGATATCTTAGAGGCGCTGGGGGCTAATCTTGACCTTTCGCCCGCGCTGGTGGCCGCCGCAATCGGCGCGGTTGGTTTTGGATTCCTTTTTGCCCCCAAACTGCACCTGGCCATGAAGCATGCCATCGGCCCGCGGCGGGAGACAGGTCTGCGCACTATATTCAATATCCTGGGGCCGCTCACCAACCCGGCCGGAGCCAATGTCCAGGTCTTGGGCGTCTATGATGGCAACCTGACCAATACCCTGGCCACCGTCCTCAAGAACCTTGGTAGTAAGGCGGCTATGGTGGTCTTTGGTGAAGGGGGATTTGACGAGTTGAGCATAGTCGGACCTACCCGGGTAAGCGAACTCAAAGGAGGCGTTGTCCGTGATTACGTCGTGCAGCCGGAGGATTTTGGTCTCAAAAGGGCTACTCCGGCGGATATTACCGGTGGCAATGCGGCAAAGAATGTACAGATTGTGCGCTCCATCTTTGCTGGTGAAAAAGGCGCCTGCCGGGATATGGTAGTTCTTAATGCGGCCGCCGCCCTGGCTATCAGCGGTAAGGTCAGGGACATGTCCGAGGGCGTAAGAATGGCCGAGGAACTTATAGATAGCGGTGCAGCCGGCAAAAAGCTTGAGGAGTACATCACGTTTTCCCGGAAAGCGGCATGAGATGAGAGGACGCTGAAAGCTGATAGCTGATAGCTTGATCCCAAATCCAGCGATAATATAGCAAGAACAAGCAAATTCGTCATTCCCGCGAAAGCGGGAATCCAGCCTATTAAGGAACTGGATTC
>JASEGX010000145.1 GCA_030017815.1 Thermodesulfobacteriota bacterium
GTAACTTAATATTTCAAAAAAACTGTCTTGACAATTGGGTCCACCTTAAATTCGGCGAAGCCAAACCATAAATTACGCAACCTGGAGTTAATGTTAATTATGTTTGGTGTGCTTAATACGCAAATACCACCAGGCTTAAGAACACGATATATTTCGCGAATTATTGCCCGAAAATCTTCTAAATGTTCTATAACTTCAGTTGCTGTTACAATATCAAAAAGTTTGTCGTTGTATGGGAGTTCTTTTGTTTTATTCAAATCAACAATATCTACTTTTTGGTCAGATAACTGCATGAGTTCATCGGTATAATCACAACATGAAGCTTTAGTGTTAAGCTGTTTTTTTAATAATTTTACCAATTCTCCAGTTCCGGAACCAATGTCCAGGTGATGAAATTCTCTCTCTCTCTCTCTCTCTCTCTCTCTCTAAAATGACATATGATTTGCTCTATTGTTGCAGTGTAAATTTTTTCAGTACTCATGATTTCCTCGAAGTTAAAATTTGAAAAGTGTGTTAGCCGCAGTTGGAACATATCATAAATTAATTGTAAAGATGTCCAAGAAGTCTGACTCACTGCGTTCTGGAATTGGAATAGTCATTCGTTCGAAAGCAAACCAACGAGCTTTGTTTGGAAATGACCAAGGGTAACGAATAGAGCCATTACGGTACTTCCAGAACGCAAGAAGAACCAGAGACTCTTTGTTGGTTAACGACTTGATTGTGCGGAGAACACTGTTCAGTGACATTGTATATCGACCAGTGTATTGATGGTGTCCGAGATCAAACGCAAAAACTTTACTTGCTTGGTTGGGAGCGAACTCTGATACTTCGCGGATACTTGTCTGACTTCGGACATTGAGCATGGTAGAAGAGATGGCAACGTAGGCAGAGATCGTATCCATTTGCAGGAACCTAACGAAGTCTGCTTTCGTACTCAGAATCGATGTAGAATTCTGCCAGACTTCGGCAGACTCGACAAAAGACTTCACTTGTTTCGTGGAATTGACACGTAGGACACCACTAACAAGCCAGCGGAGACTTTTGGCACGGTTGCGATATATGTCAAGATCAGAGGTTGTCCTGTGCACCAGTGTGCAGGCAGGCAGAATCAGGATGTCAAGGCTGTTCTTTTCAGTTTCAGAAATGAGATTGCAGAGCCGTTGCTCGTACGAGTTTTGGGAGCCGAGATAGAGAGAGGCAAGAATCTTCTTGTGGACTTCCCACAAATTCCGTCCTCGTTTCATATCTGACATCGAAGCACCGATGTCTAATATGGCGCGACCGATTCGAATAGTGTTGCCAGTGCAAGCAGGCTTGAGTTCCTCGAAATGTGGATCGATAATCTTAAAACCACGTCGTTGGAGAAATGAATTTGCTTCATCACCCCCACCAAACATTTCAGGAGAGAGTTCGCGACCCGAAGCGAGTTGGTTTGCGATGGAAAGAACAAGTTTAGGCGGATAGTGTTTGCCATTAAAAGTAAGATGGAACTTGGTCGATTCCCGTTTCTTGGGGATCCCTTCCCGATCGATCTGTTCGATAGCCTTGAGTATGTGCTGTTTGGTGATATTCCTTGGTATCATTTAGGTTCCTCCAGATTTGGGGTTATATCCGAAGTACCTCGGATATTCTACTCTGGCTGAAGGTTCAGAGTTTACGCCTTAGATTACGGCCCTCATATCTTCGCCATATCTATCGGAATTGTCAAACTATTTCTCGATGCACGGGCGTTTGTTATCAATGGGCTGGACATTTCAGCAAATTCGTCATAATTATTACAATGGCATTTAGATACATGAATTCGATAAAGCCACAGATTACGCAGATTACACAGATTTTTATGAGTTATTATGTTAAATTCCCCGAAGCCTGCTTCGTTTAGATTGTGAAAATCAGATGTGCTATACTCCGTAGCTTGCTGCGGGGTAGTTCATTTGCCGTAGCAATAAATGCTTTAAGGAATATTTTTGGGACGGATGGAAAATACATGCTGCCGCATGAGTACCAAAAGAGATTTTATCGGGCCTGGATCAGCGCTCCGGGGCTGGTCTCGTTTCAGGTTCAGGTCAAGGAGACCGATCTGCACATCCAGGCGGAGAGCCCTTTAACCAGCGAGACCGAAGAATTAGTCCTGTCTTATCGTCACCAGATAGAATCCTATATTGCCATCCATCCGGATTTCCTTACCTCTCTGGTCCCTGTTCCCCAGGATATACTGGCGCCGGCTATCGTCCGGGAGATGATAGAGGCCGGGCAGCGTGCCGGTGTCGGCCCTATGGCGGCAGTGGCGGGGACAATTGCCGGGAGGGTGGGCCAGGACCTGCTGGACCGCGGGAAGACCGGAGAAATTATCATTGAAAATGGCGGGGATATCTTTGTTTCTACTCGGACCGCTGCCCGGATAGGCATTTTTGCCGGAGGATCTCCTTTAAGCGGCAAGGTTGGCACAGCCATCCCGGCCGGTCAGATGCCTACAGGCGTCTGCACTTCCTCCGGCACGGTGGGCCATTCCTTAAGTTTTGGCAAGGCCGATGCCGTTACGGTGGTGGCGCAATCTACGGCCCTGGCCGATGCGGTAGCTACGGCAATAGGCAACGTGGTTAAAGGAAAAAAAGACATAGACTCCGGGCTTTCTCTGGCTAAAGATATAGGAGAAATATCCGGCGTGGTGATAATTGTAGGAGATAAGATCGGGGCCTGGGGGGATATAGAGTTGATATCCCTGGAGTGATAAGGCGTGGGTTGTTTTTTAGCTGGAATTGCGGTATCAGTATTAGAAAATTCTGAGCGCGGTATCCTAACCGGTTTTGATGTCCTATGATTAATAAAATCACCCCGATGATCCAGCAGTACCTGGAGATAAAACGCGATTACCAGGATGCCATCCTTTTCTATCGTATGGGCGATTTTTATGAGATGTTTTTTGATGATGCCCTAAAGGCGTCGAAGCTCCTGGACATCGCCCTCACCAGCCGCAACAAGAACGCAGAGGAAAGGGTCCCCATGTGCGGGGTCCCTTATCATGCCGCCTCAGGCTATATCAACCGGCTTATCTCTCAGGGACTTAAGGTGGCCGTCTGTGAGCAGAAAGACGGGGAAGAGGCGAAGGGCCTGGTCAAACGGGAAGTGGTTCGTATGGTTACCCCCGGCCTGGTCATTGACGGAGATATGCTTGAGGATAAGGTTAATAACTTTATCGTCTCTGTCTATCCCGGAGAAAAGAAAACCGGCCTCGCTTCACTCGATATTTCTACCGGTGACTTTCGCCTGATGGAGACAGAGGACGTTAGCTCTATCGTGGATGAGATGGCGCGACTGGATCCCGCGGAGATAGTTGCGGCCAATAAGATAGAAGGAGAGGGGCGTTATTCTTTTCTGGAGGGCTTCCGGAAGGGGAAGACCTTCACCGGCCGTGATGATGCCTCCTTTGCGCCGGATGCCGCCCGCGAGTGTCTGCTCAAACACTTTAAGGTCGTCTCGCTGGAGGGCTTTGGATGTGAGAATATGTCGATCGGCATTCAGGCCGCCGGCGCGCTTCTTCAGTATGTACAGGAGACACAGAAGGCAGGTCTGGACCATATCCAGAGGCCCGCACCCTATTTTAGCGGCGACTACTTAATTATCGATGATACCACGCGGCGGAACCTGGAACTCAGCCAAAAGGCGCATGGGCCGGGAGCGGGCGGAAGGCGAGGCTCTCTCCTCGACAATCTGGATATTACCATGACCTCCATGGGCGGTCGCATGTTGCGCCGCTGGATGGATTATCCGCTAAGAAACCTTCGCGGGTTACAGGCACGTCTGGAGGCGGTTTCCGTGCTTAAGGACCATCATTCGGCCAGGCGTGAAATCCGGGCTATCCTTGATGAGTTCTACGACCTGGAGCGGCTAAACGGCCGCATCGTCCTGGGTAATGCTATGCCGCGTGATCTTCTGGCCCTGAAGAGTTCCCTCCTGAGACTGCCCGATCTCATAGCCCTGATCCCTTCCGGGACCAGCGACCTTCTCAAAGAGATGGCCGGAAGCCTTGACCCTCTCAGCGATATGGCCCGGATCATTGAGGACGCCATAAGGGAGGACGCGCCCCTTGGCCTGCGGGATGGGGGCATAATAAAGGAAGGTTATGCCTCGGCCCTGGACGAGCTTATTTCCATACAGCGGGATGGGAAGGACTGGATAGCCAGACTGGAAGCGGCGGAACGGGCCAGGACGGGAATATCCAATCTCCGGGTGGGATTTAACCGCGTCTTCGGCTACTACATTGAAGTGACAAAAAGCAACCTTTCATCTGTCCCCGGCGATTATATCCGCAAGCAGACCCTGGTTAATGCAGAACGTTTTATAACCCCTGAGCTCAAAGATTATGAAGAAAAGGTGCTCACGGCCGAAGAAAAGAGGACTGGCCTGGAATACCGCATCTTTCAGGAGATTCGCCTGCGGGTGGCCGCGGAGACCACGCGCATACAGAAGACCGCCCATCTCGTGGCCCAACTCGACGTCCTGGCCTCTTTTGCCGAAAGCGCAGACCGTTATGGATATGTATGCCCAAAGGTTAATGACAGCGATACCATCTTGATCCGCGATGGCCGGCATCCGGTCGTCGAACGCACCTTAAAGGGACAGCGATTTGTACCGAACTCGGTACTCATGGACAATGACCCAAACCAGATGCTGATTATTACCGGGCCCAATATGGCGGGTAAATCCACTATCCTGCGTCAGGCCGCCCTGATTGTCCTTATGGCCCATATGGGGAGCTTTGTCCCGGCTGAGGAGGCCTCGATCGGCTTGGTTGACCGTATTTTCAGCCGTGTGGGGGCTATGGATGATCTGGCCCGCGGGCAGAGTACGTTTATGGTCGAGATGATGGAAACGGCCAATATATTAAACAATGCCACAGAAAAAAGCCTGGTCATAATGGATGAAATAGGCCGCGGCACCAGTACGTTCGACGGGTTGAGTATCGCCTGGGCGGTGGCGGAGTATCTGCTGGATAAAGGAGAAAAAGGGGTCCGGACCCTGTTCGCCACGCATTATCACGAGCTGGCGGAACTGGCCCATAGCCATAAGAATGTCAAGAATTACAATGTCGCAGTAAAGGAGTGGAACGAAGAGATAATATTTTTGCATCGGCTGGTTCCCGGGAGCATGAATTACAGTTACGGAATCCAGGTGGCCCGGCTGGCCGGTCTGCCGGAAGATGTGGTCAGGCGGGCCAAAGAGATATTAAAGAAGATCGAGGGTAATGAGTTTGGGACCGCGGTGCAGAAGATGCCGGATAAAGGCCCGGTCCAGTTGGGTCTGTTTAGCGCTGACGAGGGCAAGATTCTTCGTATGTTGAAGGGCGTCGATATCGCGTCCCTTACGCCGCTCGAGGCCCTGAATCTCCTTAATGAACTACAGAGACAGATAAAATGACCGGATATTCACCGCAGAGCACGCAGAGGCCGCAGAGATGGGTAAAGAAGCTCAAAGCTCAAAGCTGAAGGCTGAAAGCTGAGTGCTCAGATTTGACATTTAGTCATTTGGATTTCATTTGAACTTTGGATTTTGGAATTTGAAATTATATAAAAGGAAGCCGATCTTAAAGATAAATGGGTAAGGGTATGCGGAAGGGTTATTTTATATATATCGTTTGCTGGTCTTTGCTCTTGTGGCTTTTTATATTGGCAGGAGGGATTAGTCCGGCATCTTCCTGGGCCCTTTCGTCTCAGGATGCATACGTAAGAGCGAAACGGGATTACACGGACTTTAAGTCCTCGCCCCACACCAAATATCGCCAGTTCTGGCTGGAACATATCGATAAATTCAAAAAAATATATTCGGATGAACCCGAGGGCCCGGCGGCGCCTGAATGCCTCTATATGATGGCCGGTATATACCAGGAGCTTTACCGTTATTCCGGAAGACAGGGAGACCTCTCTGCATCTACCGATATGTATGAGAGGCTGTGTAAACGTTTTCCGAAAAGCCCCTGGGCTAAAGAGGCCAGGGCTTCGTTGGCTAAGATCGGAAAGCCTGAGGATAATGCGCCGGCTGGAGAGGCGGCGGCCGGCGCTAAGGCCGAAGAAAGGCCGAAACTTAAAAGAACACCGGTGAGCAAAGGGTTGCACGAGGTAAAAGACATTCGAGCCTGGTCCACCTCCGACTACACGCGTGTGGT
>JASEGX010000146.1 GCA_030017815.1 Thermodesulfobacteriota bacterium
GTGGTGCCGAAAGCCGAGATACAAAAACATTTGATACATAGTTGAGGAGAGCGTAAGGAGCATTTTGATGCAGAAGATTTTGGCTATGATTCTGGCCGGCGGCCGCGTGGACGAGCTAAATGTATTAACCTTCTACCGGCCTAAATCCGCTGTCCCTTTTGGCGGGCTCTATCGCGTCATCGACTGCCCCTTGAGCAATCTTCGGTATTCAAACATCGAAAACGTGGGCATCCTTTCCCAGTATCGATCTTACTCCCTGATAAACCACATCGGCCAGGGAGCCTCCTGGGATATGGTGGGCAGGCATCGCGGAGTTACCATGTTGCCCCCCTTTCAGGGGCATAAGGCCTCTGACTGGTACAAGGGAACGGCCGACGCAGTATTACAGAATCTGGATTTTATCGACTACCATAAGCCGGACCTGGTTATGATCCTGTCCGGCGACCATATTTATAGAATGGATTACCAAACTATGATTGCCTATCACCTTAAAAAAAGGGCTGATCTTACGGCAGCCTTCGTAGCGGTAGAAACCAGAGAGGCCCCGCGTTTCGGCCTGGCCAGGATAGCAGATGAGGACAAAGCGGGCGGAAAAATCCTATTATATCAGGAAAAGCCGGCCAAACCGGCCTCAAATTGGGCCTCTATGACCATTTATTTGTTCCGGCCCGAGGTCCTGAGAGAAGTGCTGCAGGAAAACGCTAAAAGTGATTCACATGAGTTTGGCCGGGATATCATACCCGCCATGCTTGGGCGCTATAAGGTGTACGGGTACAAACATACAGGATACTGGAGCTATAGCCGTAAGATCGAGGAATACTGGCAGGCTAATATGGATACGCTGGGCCGAAAGCCGAAGATCGTCCTCAGGGAATGGATGCTCAGGACCAATCTGGACCATCAGGCTATTTGTGACCGTCAACCCGCCGTCATCGGGAAAACGGCACGGATTAACAATTCCAGCTTTTACCACGGCTGCCGCATCGAAGGGCAGGTAGAAAATAGCGTGCTTTTCCCCGGCGTCAGGATAGCAAAAGGGGCTATCGTAAAAGACTCTGTATTATTTTTTGATACTACCGTGGAAGAAGGGGCCTTCCTGGAAAAGGTCATATCCGATGTCGATGTCGTGATCGGCGCGAATACGGTCATTGGCAAAAAAAACAGGGCGGCCGCGACTCAGGGCGGGATCACGGTCATCGGCCGTTCTACCCGGATACCGGCAGGCATGGCCATCGGACCAGGGTGCACTATCTATCCAGACCTCGGGCCTGAGCAGTTCACAAAGAAAGAAATCCCATCCGGTGAGGCCTTACAATGAATGAAGCGCTTGTCATGCTGCTGGCCGGCGGCGTAGGAAGCCGCCTCAATATTATGGTGGAAGCCCGCGCCAAGCCTGCGGTACCATTCGGCGGGATTTACCGCATCATAGACTTTACGCTCAGCAATGTGATGAATTCCGGCATTAATAACGTGGCCGTTCTCACCCAGTATAAGCCCCTGTCCCTTATGGAGCACATCGGCACCGGCGCTCCGTGGGACTTTATCGGCCGCGGCCGCGGGGCCAAGATACTCCCCCCGCGCACCGGCCAGAAGGATTCTGACTGGTACAAAGGCACAGCCGATGCCATGCGTCAGAATATAGATTATATCAATTCTCATCCCTCGCGGGAGGTCTTAGTCCTCTCCGGCGACCATATCTACTACATGAATTATCGTCCTATGATCCAGTTTCACCGCAAAAAGAGAGCGGATATGACCATCGCCATGATGACCGTCCCTATGGACCAGATAAGACACTTTGGCACGGCCCTCACAGACCAGAAGGGACGCATAATGGAATGGGAAGAAAAGCCGGAAATACCCAGAACCAACCTGGCCTCTATGGGCATTTATGTCTTCAAGACCTCATATCTTCTCTCTATATTGCAAAAAACAGGAGAACATGACTTTGGTAAACATATTATACCCATGGCCATCAACAAAGATGCGGTCTACGCCTATCCCTTTCAGGGATACTGGCGCGACGTGGGAACCCTCGATGCCTACTGGAAGGCGAATATGGATCTCCTCAATCCATTGAGCGGGCTTAGCCCTGAGGCCTGGGGAGTCAGGCCAAACCTGGAAGAAGCCGGTTTAATGTCTGACTGGCCGCCGGCCAATATCCTGCCCGGGGCGAAGGTCTCCAATTCGGTTATATCTGCCGGCTGCGTCATCGAAGGGACAGTCGAACACTCTGTCCTGTCACCGGGCGTCTACGTGGCAAGGGGAGCTAAAGTAAAAGACTCGGTGATCATGCACGAATGTCAGATTATGGCTGGTAGCCGTATAGCAATGGCTATCCTGGATAAGAAAGTAAAGATGGGAAAAAATGTTATCGTCGGGTCTGGCCCCAAAGACACACCTAATCAGGAGTTCCCCGAACAACTGTTTACCGGGCTGACCATTATCGGCAAAAAAACTGCATTACCCGCAGGTGTCTGCATAGGACCGAACAGTATTGTCTACCCGGGGTGCGGCGAGGCTGATTTTGGTCAGAAAGAGGTCTCGCCCGGTTCAGTAATCCGGCCGCTTACGCCATAGGACTCCGCCGTTTTCCCCCTGGTATTTTTCGACCATACCTGCCGTCTCCATCTCGCCCAGGAGGTACGTCAATCTTTCTCCGGCGCATCTTATCTTTTCCCGTAGTTTGTCCTGATCGAGGAAATTCTCTGCATCAAGATGGGACAGGACTAATGCCGAGAGTGCCTTACATTCCTGCGCGAGGGCGTAAAGATCGGCAAGGGTTTTTATTTGGTTAGCGACGAAACGGTCGGTCAGGTGACCGCCGTAGCCGCCCTGCCCGCCTAAGTCGCGCAGCCGCATCCACGCCTCCCGGGACTGGAGCGCACTTTTCTCGGCCTGATCATAGACGGCCTGGCGCAGATAGCTCATAGCCTCTATATGATGGTGGGTCGCCTCTTTCTCCAGTGCGGATAATCCCGCCGATGGGACCTTCGCCGCCATGTTGCGGTCGGAAGCAGGCCTAACCATCCTTAACAAAAAACCAAACATTCCCCACATGCTACCTATAGATAACCTTAAATTGTGCCGGCGGTCAATATCTTATCAGATCAGGACCTTCCCCCCATGTTTATGGAAGCCATTATTCCTGAGCGTAACTTGCTGGAGCAGTGGGGCACCCTTCGAGGACGAGCAGGAAGGGGCAACCCTTCCCCACCTGCGAGTCCCGAAAGGGTCACTCGCGCAAGCCGTGAAGCGAAAGTCCTATTACGATTTTTCTTGTAAATCCCGGCCGGGGTTGCTATATGTATAAATCTTGCAGAATCAAGCAGTTGAGGCCATCGGCAAACGTGTCATCCGTGGAAAGAGAATTAAAACAAGCCCTTTTTGAGAGAAACATACTCGGCCAGATCAGTCGCGATCTTTACTCGGCCAGCACCCAGGACGAGGTGCTCGATGCAGCCTACCGGAGCGTGGAAAAACTTGGAAGGGAGGTAAGCAATATATGCATGTTTACCGCAGACGGCCGTTATATACAACTGGTTCGCGTGGGCATCGAATCCGGATTGGCTAAGAATATAGAAAAAATCGCCCGGCGTGTCATACCGGGCATTTCCCTCCTCGGTTATAAGATACCCCTCTATGAAGAAAGCATCTACAAAAAGATGCGGGATACAGGGAAACCCATTGCTACCGGGAACATCGTTATGCAGGATAAAGATAGTGTTATCAGAACCACTGTAGAACGAATAGCCATGGATTATACCTCTCCCGGCAGTCCCCTGCGTCTCCTTATCAAGACACTCGTCGTTCCCATGCTCCCCTATAAGTCGGTAATAGATATGCCCATTGTGGCGGAAAATAGGGTGGCAGGGGCCATAGCCCTGACCAGTGACACAGACCTCACGGAAAATGATCTGGAGCTGCTGAGGACTCTGGCCCTGATGGCCGGAAGCGCCCTGGAGCGGGTCCGTCTTCTGGAAAAATGGGAAGATCACCTGGTGCAACTGGAAAAATCAGAGGCCAAATATCGAAGCCTGTTTGAAGCGGCCAAGGATATGATCTTCATCGCCGATCTAAGCGGTAAGCTTATTGATGACAATCCTTCGGCCTGCCACTGCCTTGGTTTTAGTCCCAAAAGACTCCGGGATCAGTTTATGCAAAATATCTATGCGAACGAGGCGGACTGGACAAACATGATGCGGGCAATCGAGGCCAGAGGCTCTCAGACGATAGAGATAAGTTTCAGAAGAAAGGACGGTACTACCCTGCCGGTAGAAGTAAACGGGACCGTCTCCTCTCAGGCAGGCAGTAAAGTGGTACAGATCATAGCCAGAGACCTTACCGAAAAAAAGGAGGCGGAATACGAACTCAAGAAGACGAATGCCCAACTGATCCAGTCGGCCAAACTGGCTTCTATCGGAGAACTGGCCGCCGGCGTAGCCCACGAACTCAATCAGCCTTTGACAGTTATTAAGGGCTTTGCCCAATCCTTACTGCGGAAAACCAACCAAGAAATTCTAAATAAAGAATTATTACAGGAAGTACTCCCGGTCGTCGAGAAAAATGCCATGCGCATGGGAGAGATTATAGACCATCTACGCACCTTCTCACGTCTGCCCCATACGAAGATGGAAGCGATAAACATTAACCATGTTATAGAAAACGCCCTGCTCCTTATGGGGAGGCAGCTCGAGCTGTATGGCATAATGGTAATTAAGGACTATAGTTCGCAAGGCCTATTCTGTCGTGGCCATTCCGGGCAACTGGAGCAGGTAGTCTTAAACCTTCTGAGTAATGCCAAAGACTCCCTGATGGAACGGGAAGCGTCCCTGAAAGGGTCGGAGAGAGCAAGAGACTACAAAAAAATATTGACCATAAAGACTGAAGCAGGCGATAACAGCCATGTAATCCTTAGCGTAAGAGACAACGGCATAGGCATCGCCCCGGAAAACCTGGATAAGGTTTTTGACCCATTTTTTACTACCAAGGAGGCAGGCAAAGGCACCGGCCTCGGCCTTTCCGTAAGTTACAACATAATCGAGGAACACAAAGGCGATATCGAAATAATTTCCAGCCAGGGGGAAGGCGCCGAAGTAAAGGTAATATTGCCCGCTTGTTAACCGGTTATTTTAATTATAGTGAACGACCTCGAAAAGTAGTCATTGCGAGGAGCAAAGCGACGTGGCAATCCCATGAGATTGCTTCACTTCGTTCGCAATGACAACTGGTGGATGGCAACTTATTTAAGTCGTTCACTATAGAAAGGTTTAAAAACAGGTCATGAACGGAAAAATCTTGGTAGTTGATGATGAAGCCGATATCCGGCTGCTTCTGCGCATGGAACTCGAGGAAAGAGGATTCACTGTCCCGGAGGCTGGGGATGGTCCGGAGGGGATAGAGAGGTTCAAAGCCGAACATCCCGATCTGGTAATCGCCGATCTCAGGATGCCCGGGATGGACGGCCTGGCCATGATCCGGGAGATGAGAAAATTAGACGACATGGCCCAGTTTATAATACTGACCGGGTATGCCTCTATTGAGTCCGTTTTACAATGTATACATCAGAACTTAGTTTATGATTACCTGGTAAAGCCTTTGTCAAACATAGAGGATTTTATCTATACGGTGCAAAGGGCCATAGAGAAGAGACGGCTCATCATGGAAAAAAATAATTATTTAGAGGCCCTGAAACAGACGAATAAAAAGCTGGAAAAAACCAGGGCAGAACTTGAAGAAAAAGCGGCTGCTACGGGAAATGCCTACCGGCAATTGAAAGAAACACAAGAGATGCTAATTCGTTCCGAGAAACTTTCGGCTATAGGGGAACTGGTATCTGCGGTTGCCCACGAGATTAACAATCCCCTTACTTCTATCTTAGGGTATGCCCAGCTTTTATCCCAAATAACCGATCCGGGTAAGATTAAAGGCGGCCTTCGGATAATCGAAAAAGAGGCCTTACGCACGGCCAAAATAGTTAAAAATATGCTGGCCTTCACTAGTAACGGAATTTTCC
>JASEGX010000147.1 GCA_030017815.1 Thermodesulfobacteriota bacterium
CGAGTCGTTTCAATCCGTTGTTCAAGAAGCCCGTTGTTTGGCGCCGATCTTTCTAATAAGGAGGGCCACGTTCGTGCAGAACGTGCTTAACATGCGGATGCGTTTATGAGATATAGGGGACTATGCCAAGATTAGCGAGATTGGATGCCTCTGGTATCTTGCATCATGTTATCGGGCGGCATCAAGAACATGGCGGACATAAACAATATCATCACGCTGCATATTGTACCACCGCCGTAGCTAAGACTTTATCTCTGAAATAGCGGCTTAAATCTTCAGGTGTGCGGAGGTCCACCTTCCGTCCACCTAACATGGCAGATAATGCATCTTCCATATCAAACAGACGGAAGAAACTTGGCGCCCTTCCAGGCTCGAATTCCACCAGTATATCTATATCGCTCCCTGACCCGAAATCATCCCGAAGAACGGAACCAAAGAGAGAAAGCTTTCGGATGTGATGTTTCTTGCAGAATGATGTAATTTTATCTTTGGAGAGTTCCATTTGAGCTTTTTTTCTCATCATTCCACCTTCACTATATTTAGGCGATGCCCTCATTGTTTCTTGAACTTAACCGGCTTGACATTCGTCTCAATCTCATCAAATATAAGCATGTCAATCCAAAATTTTAGAGAAAATATCACGAAATTAAAGGGTTGGTCAAGGGATTAGTGGTGGTGAAGGCAACTCTAACTACATCAGAAGAACTAAGAGAAGTATATGGAGATATCCGATTCTTGTTTGAATGTTATCCCCGCGAAGCAGAAGATATCCGCCGCCTGGCTTTGGAGGTAAAGACCGGTATTGAGGCTACAGACCCGCTGATCCAGGAAATGACATCGGAAGTCTGTCCCCACTGCAAAAGTTCAAACTGTACGAATCTAAACGGCCGGTTTGACTGGTGTGACCTGATTTATTTGGCGGCGCTGGGGCTGGAGTTACCTCCTTTCAGGGATGGTTTGAGAGATGAGGAGCCGTGCCAGTTTCTGGCAGAAAGGGGCTGCATCCTGACCCGCACCATGCGGCCGCATCGCTGTAACTGGTGGTATTGTGAACCCTTACTGGAAGTTATCGAGAAATGGCCGCCCCGTAAACAACGCAGGTTTATTTCTTCCATAGAGAAAATAACCCTGACCCGAAAGAGAATGTGTGATGAATTGAAGACGATACAGGATGGGGTTAGGAAGGCCGGCTAGGTTGCGTATCTTTGTTTAATCAATTCGTAAAAAAGACTTTTCACCGCTGAGCACGCAGAGTCCGCAGAGAAAAACTGTAAATTATTTAATATGTTATCTCGGCGTTCTCTGCGGTAATTTTGATTTTACAGTTATCTTGGTTAGGTTGTAAAAGAGGTAGCGGCTATCTACTTTCTTGCCTTGCACCCTTCATTTCCCGGAATCCAGTTTGTGTGCCAGAACTTATAAAAGTCCGAAGACCGTATAGAGTTTTCCGGTATGGAAAGTTCTTGACAGAGGCGAATAAGCCTTGCTTTATCTGTAGATATAATGTGATAAGACTTTTTTCGCCGCGAAAGGTAGTTCTCGTGTATGGATATGAACCCTCGCTCCGCCCAGGTTATAGCGTCGGGAATTTTTTCCAGGGGGAATATTTTGATTTTGAAATGGAATTTGCGACCTAAAGTTTCTATATTTTTGTCAAGTTTTGTCATACACGGGACCTGACGTATCTTTCTCCGGTAAGATTTTAAAGGACTTTCCATTAAGGAACCTTCCGCTGTTATCTTTGACCTTTTACGAGTTCATCATCTTTATTAGTAGTTGCCAACTTTCTATTGTCATATCGGCAATGATTTGTACCAACTTAAACAAATAAAGACGAATATTTCTAACTGGCTGATAAAATACAGGAAACGTTACAGGCGGTTATTTCTGGATGGATACCGGGGTGAAGGTATTGTTTATTTTTACCCTGAGTTTTTTGTTTTTGTATTGTGCCAGTATGTTTTTAGAGTCCGTGTTATCGAGAAAATTTATAGTGAGATGATCTACTTTGGTCCCGGTTATCCCGCTGGTGACCTTTACTGTTTGTAAGACGGTTTCTGTATGTTGTTTGACAAGATTAATGATAAATTTCTTTAATTCCGGATCTTCGGTCTTGAAAAAATCGTCCCGCGTGTAGAGGGAGATGATTACATCATGGGTCAATGGGGGTTGGTTAACCAGGCCATAGAATACAAACTGCCTGTTGAGATTTAAGGATAAGCGGGCGCTGGTAATGTTAATAAAGTTGGTAAGTTCCATATTAAGAAGGTGGGTTTCGAGTTTGTCTATGCGCAGTTGAGTGGTGGCTATGGCATTATCCATCTCTCCCCATTTTTTATGGGATTGATTCAGTCGCCAGAGGACATAAGCCGAAAAAGTAATAGCCGATATGCTGACAATTATCGTTATAATGTTAAAAATGAGGTTTTTCTTATGATCCATAAAATAGTTCAGGAGGCACTTTTTAATTTACTTTTACAGGCGATTGGTTTAAAGACTATAGTTAAAAGCCTAATAAAGTCAAATGGTTTTTGTCATAAGGATACTCACAGGGTAGATTCATGAAGAAGAAGCCAGGGCGTAAGGCCAAAGTAGAGAGAAAGACGAAGGAAACGGATATTTCTCTGAAATTCAGCCTGGATGGAGAGGGTAAAAGCGATATCAATAGCGGTATTGCCTTCTTCGATCACATGCTCACCCTTTTTGCTGCCCATGGATTTTTTGACCTGGTCCTAAGGGCCAGGGGAGATATAGAAGTGGATTTCCATCATACCGTTGAAGATATTGGTATATGTCTGGGAGACGCCTTGCGGGAGGCCCTGGGTGAAAGACAGGGAATAAGGCGCTATGGACAGGCCATCGTTCCGATGGATGAGGCATTGTGCCAGGTGGCAATAGATATCTCCAACAGGCCATTGCTGGTCTATAATGTTAAAATGAGACAGGGCAAGGTAGGGATGTTTGACACACAATTGGTCCCTGAGTTCCTGCAAGCCCTTGCCACGCGCGGGGGTATCACCCTTCATGTTAATGTCATGTATGGCCGGAATGCCCACCATATAATCGAAGCTGTTTTCAAGGCCCTGGGAAGGGCTTTGGACATGGCTGCCGGCTTAGATGGCCGGGTTAGTGGTGTAATCTCAACCAAGGGTCTTATTTAGGTGTTAGCGGCTTCAAGTGAGGAAGTACAATGAATGGCATAGGGAAAGTCTGTTTTTGGGTGACGGCGCTTTGGATTTTGTGTTCTGCATGCATAGGCTGTGGCGGTAAGTATACTGAGTTAGAGAAGAAAGCCGGATTGACCACAAAGACAATAGCGGTTCTCCCTTTTGAGGCTGAAGCAGCGGTAGAGACGGGCCAACAATATGTGACCTGCAGTGTTTGTGGTAGCGCCTACAAGGGGGGGCATATTGAGCCCAGGGCGGAAACTGTTCTGTCTGACCTGCTCTTTGAGAAGTTGAAGGACAATCCGAATATCATCCTGCTAACGATTGGGCAGAGTAAAGGGTTGTGGGCGGATGCCCTGGCCGGCTTGGGAGGTGTGCCATATACGAAGATTTTGCAAAGGATTGGCGAGAAGTCAGGGACTGACGCTGTATTGTATGGACGGATATTCCGGTATGAAGAACGGGAAGGCCGTACTTATAGTGTCCAGCGTCCTGCCTCTGTGGCTTTTGATCTCCATCTGGTGCGGACTTCTGACGGCGTTATTATATGGAAGGGGCGCTTTGATGAGACGCAGGCCTCTTTAATGGAAAATATACTCAGGTTTCCTTCCCACCTCAAGAGAGGGTTTAAATGGCTTACGGCCGACGAACTGGCCAGAGAAGGCGTGGATAAAGTGATGGAGGATTTCCCTCAAGAGCGATAGGCCGTGGAACACTCTATAATTGTGGGAGTGAACTGATCAGCATGAAGGAGTACTGTCTATAACGTTATGATTGTTGTGCCAGCCATAGACTTGAAACAAGGCCGATGTGTTCGCCTGAGACAGGGCGATATGGCTCAGGAAACGGTGTTTTCCAACAACCCGGTGGAGATGGCGCTGAGATGGGAATCGGATGGGGCAGAATTACTGCATATTGTGGATTTAGACGGCGCTGTAACCCAAAGACCGGTAAACCACGAAAGTATCAAAAATATCCTTTCGGCGTTAAAAATACCGGTGCAGGTTGGTGGCGGTATCCGTGATAGTGAGACCATTAAGACATATCTTTCCTGGGGGGTGGATAGGGTGATTCTGGGCACGGTAGCCCACAGAAATCCAGACTTGGTGAAGGAGATGTGCCGCATCTTTCCGGGCAGGATTGTGGTTGGAATCGATGCCAGAGATGGAAAAGTGGCTGTCGAAGGGTGGACAGAGACAACGGATACCGATGTCCTGACGCTGGCCAAAAAATACGAAGACTTTGGGGTACGGGCCGTCATTTTTACCGATATCAAACGCGACGGTATGCAGACCGGCCCCAATATTGAGGCTACAAAAGATCTGGCCCGTTCGGTAGGCGTGCCTATTTACGTCGCCGGCGGGGTTTCGACACTGGATGATATTAAAAAAATCGCGGCCATAGAAGATTACGGCGTAGAAGGAGTTATTACGGGTAGGGCAATTTATAGCGGGACTTTAAATTTCCGGGAGGCTGTATTGATTACCCGAAGCCCGGCATCCGCACGATAGCGATCAGCAATCAGCTTTCAGCCTTCAGAAGGATGTTCGGCTCACCTGTCCATCCCAATCACTTATCTAGGTTTTCCTGGAAGTCTTGGTCATAAAGTGACTAATCTGCTGTTTGACCTTTTTACTTTTGCATTTTGGGCAGGAGGCTTTTTTCTTTTCATGTTCCGCAAGGCTTAACACTACCGTGAAGACTTCATTGCATTTCATACATCGATATTCATACGTGGGCATTTTGTCTTTTCCCTTCAGGGCACCGGGCAAGGCGCCTTTTTTAAACTTCGGCTAAAGTAATTTGATCGCCCCCTGCGCTTTTTGCGCTGTAAAGGGCCTTGTCTGCGGCACGGATGAGGATATCCATATTTTCTTGTGGTGTTAGGCTGGGGCTGTAGATGAGCTTAGCCAGGCCAATGCTCAAGGAAGTTGGCTCCAAGTGTTCAGCATTGTATTTTGTCCGGATACGTTCGGCTATCTTCTTGGCCTGGTCTGCACTGGCTTGAGTGACAATAACAGCGAATTCATCCCCACCGTATCTAAATCCCCAGTCCACGTTTTCGCGCACGGAAGACAGGATTACCTCGCCCAGTTTGTGAAGTAGAATATCTCCTTTTTGGTGTCCCTTTTGATCGTTAAAGTCTTTAAAGTCATCTATGTCCATAAGGATAAGAAATAGATTGTAGCCTTGGCGGTACGCCCGGTAAGATTCCTCTTCCAGTTTGACGTTGAAATGTCGCCGGTTATAGATATTCGTTAGTGCATCCCTTATGGAAAGGGTTTCCAATTCATGGCGCAAGGTTCTTTCACGAATGATGCGGTTAAATTTGGCTTCCAGTTCATCTATATTAAAAGGCTTGGATATGAAATCGCTGGCCCCGGCCCTTATTACATCGGTGTATTTGTAGTCTGCATTGTAGGCAGTAATAACTATTATATCCGTGTTGTTGTACTTGTCTTTTATTTTTTTGGTTAATTCAACCCCGTCCAAACGGGGCATTTTTATGTCTGTGATCACGATGGTGTAAGAACCGGCGGCTAGTTTATCCAGGGCAGCCAGGCCATCTTCAGCCACATCACATTCGTGTCCCAGCTTGTCCATAATCTCTGCCAGGAGGGCTCGAATAAACGGATCATCATCTACGGCCAGAATTTTTTGTTTTTCCATATCGTCGGTCGCTTTTTTACAGTAAAGTTGACGGCTTTGTAACAGGTCCAGTTGTCCGCCGTGACGATTTTTTTATTTTACAGCTTGTTACCAATTATATAAGGGATTTTTTTTATTCGTCAATCTATTTAACCGGTATTGAGTTTTTTAATTGGGGTTTAGAGGTGTTTTATGTCGC
>JASEGX010000148.1 GCA_030017815.1 Thermodesulfobacteriota bacterium
CCGGTAGTAGGTGGGGGTGGGGAGGGGAAAATCCGGCGGGACAAAATGTCACAGGGGGGAGGAGCTTATTGGTTAGATAATGCGCTTATTGTATGATATAGGCGGAACAGGACAAATTGCCACCCGGTTGAGACAATTTATCCCGATATAAAATTAGGTTATCTGCAGATTGTAGGCCTTTATCTTGCGATAAAGGGTGCGACGATCGATTCCCAATATCTTCGCAGCCTCCGATTGGTTTCCGCGGGTTAAGTTGAGTATATCCTGGATATGTTTTTTCTCCAGGGTTTCTAAGCTGAAAGATATGGGAATTTCTTCGTCAGATGCATAGGGGGCCGAGCGAAGACCCTCGGGCAGGTTCTCAGGTTGGATCATGGGGCCTTCAGTGAGGATGGCAGCCCGTTCCAGGACATTTTCCAACTCCCGAACATTTCCCGGCCAGGAATATTCCATAAGAATGCGCATTGTTTCTCTTGAGACGTTAAGCGGCTTCTGATTGTTCTCTACGGCATATTTTTTTAATAAAGTGTCTCACCAGCGGTGGGATGTCTTCTTTGCGGTCTTTTAATTCCGGGAGGTTTATGGGAACTACGTTTAACCGGAAATAGAGGTCTTCTCTTATCTTCCCTTCTTTAAGTAGTTGTTGGAGATCATGGTGTGTAGCCGCGACAAGTCTTACGTCGATTTTAATATCTTGCGTTGCGCCTACCGGCCGGATTTCCCTTTCCTGGATAGCCCTGAGGAGCTTGCCCTGGATAGAAACAGGCATATCGCCAATCTCATCCAGGAACAAGGTCCCGCCATCCGCTTCGACAAAAAGCCCCCTTTTGGCATACCTGGCATCCGTAAATGCCCCCTTAGCATGACCAAAAAGCTCTGTTTCCAGAAGGGTCTCGGGTATAGCCGCACAGTTGAAGGCGACAAATGTTTTATCCGCGCGGGGACTGTTATAATGCAGGGCCTTAGCTACGAGTTCCTTGCCGGTGCCGCTTTTCCCATAGATTATGACGGTACTTTTGGTCCGGGCCACGCGCCGGATCAGGGAAAATAATTCCTGCATGACCGGACTTTTGCCGATAATGTTTGAGAAAGAAAACTCCTTTGTTATCTCCTGGCGCAAGCCGGCTACCTCAAGCTGGAGCTTTCGCTCCCGGAGGGCAGCTTCTACCACAGACAGGAGCTGCTCTGTTTTAAACGGCTTGGCAATATAGTGGTAGGCCCCCTTCTTCATGGACTCCACTGCGGCCTCGATAGAACCAAAGGCGGTCATAAGTACAACCGGGACATCCTGATGATTTCCTTTTATCCTTTCCAGGAATTCCAGGCCATCCATCCCCGGCATGCGAATATCAGAGATTATCAGGTCGAGATCTCCCACAGCGGATTTAGCCAGGGCGTCCTGCCCATTAAGAGCGGTTTCCACGTCATAACCTTCTTTCTCTAATACCTTTTTGAGCATAACGGTCATTTGTACATCGTCATCAACGATGAGTATAGAATAAGGGACATCAGACATGGCTAATGGTTTCCTCTGTTCCGCTGCCCTTCAGAGATGCGCGCAGTGGAAGATGGATCGTAAATGTAGTGCCTTTATTAACCTCGCTTTCTACCTCGATGCTCCCCGCGTGATCTTTGACTATCCTTAGGCATACGGCCAGCCCCAGACCGGTTCCCTGGCCCATGGCCTTGGTAGTAAAAAAGGGGTCAAATATAGACTTTAGATTTTCTTTTTCAATACCCTGGCCGGAATCCTGTATTTTTATGTCTACATACGGATCCTCTACTTTAGGAGCACGTGATCCTGATAGCAGGCGGGTACTTATGGTTAGTGAACCACCCGCGGGCATGGCTTGAAAGGCATTCAAGAGGAGATTGATGAATAGTTGTCGCAGCCTGTACTTGTCACCCATTAGGGGCGGCATTTCCGGGGTCAGGTTAAATTGGATGTTATGATTAGGTTTAATCATATGTTTTAAAAGGCGGAGGGTGTCATGGATGATCTCGTTTATATTCAACGGGGCAAACTGTGAGGACGAAGGACGGGCAAAATCCAGGAGACTCTTAACCTGGTCGGATATCCTCTGGCACTGATCGACTATGGTCTCTAACTCTTCACGCATGGGGTGATACTCGGGAAGGTCAGCTAAGAGAAACTCGGCATTACCGGAGATAATGTTTAAGGGCGTACCAATTTCATGGGCAATCCCCGAGGCAATAAGTCCCACCGTAGCCAGTTTCTCGGAGTGGATCATCTGTTCCCGTTGTTGACTGCGTTCGGAAATATCTCTCGCTACACCTTGAAATCCTGTTATCTTGCCTTCGGCGTCATGTATAGGCTGGATATTGACCATAATGGTTCTTTTTTTCCCATCCTTAGCCAGTATTTGCAGGTCTTCAACCAGGGCACGCCTGGTCTTCACCAGCGTCCTGATCTGCGCTATGGCTTTTTTTTGCGACTCCGGAGTAAGGATGTCAAAAACACTTTTACCACGTAACTCGGCAGGCGTATAACCGGTCAAGATACTTATGTTCTGGTTTACAAAGGTAATGCGACTGCGTGAGTCGAGAGTGTATATCAAGTCGTTTGAGTTTTCAACCAGCAAGCGGTACCGTTCTTCCGATTGTTCTAACATCTCCAGGGCGGCGGAAAATTCCTGATATTTTTCGGAGAGGTCTTCTTTAACCGCATAAAGTGCCTTATACGGATAGCGAACAGATGAGACAAAGACTACCCAATAGATAATGGCATAAGCCGCGATCGTGAAGAGAAGAGAAAAGGGGTTGTGATTTTTTAACGGGCAGTCTTTACACTGAAAACATAACCCGCTACTCAAGGCCTCGCTATACGCCAGTAGGGCCAGGGCACCCAGGAATAAGGCGTTGGATTTTGGTTCGGTAAACAGTTTTTTCTTATAGCAGAAGTACATAGCCACGGCGTAAAGGGGTACAGTCAAGAGATCCCGGTCGATAAGGCGAGACGCATTTGCCAGGAAGAGAGTAGATTGGTGGGATTTCAGGTACGAGTCTGCGCCTAATATCAGAGTGAGGAGAAAGATAACTCCCAATAAATAGTGAAAACGTCTGCGTGTCGAAAATGTCTTGCCCACCGCAAATATACTGACCAGGAGACCTAATGGCAGCAAAAGTTGACTTATAGCATGAAAACAAACGGGATTATTTGGTGATGCACTGTTCTTGATAAGGGTAAGACTTTCCTGGTAGTGCACGATATGGAGCAGGCTCAAAAGGCCGACCAGCAGAAAGGCGTTCCCCAGAGATAATATGAACGTGTCCCGCCGGTCGGGATAGGTATGCCAGGCCAGCAAAAAGAGAGATACGGAGACAAATACACCCAAATATTCAGCAACGAGATGCAGGGACGGGAACACATTTTTTATTAATAGCGTAACCTCAATATCATGTGGATACTGGAAGAAGAGGACAGTAGGAACAAAGGCGACTGCGGCTATAATAAGTATAGTTCGCTCCAGATGATTTGAAGGCTTTGTTGCTGACAAATTTTTCTGGCTCAATATGGGAATACCTTTCCAGGATTCAAGATATTGTTAGGATCGAGCGCTGCTTTTATCTTCTTCATGGTTTCGACGGCCAGGGGATTGAGTTCAAGCCCTAGAAAGGGTGATTTCGTTATGCCGATGCCGTGCTCACCCGATAATGTCCCCCCCAATTCAACGGCGGCGCGGAATATCTGCTCTTTGGCCCTTTGGGCCCTGTTAACCTCTGCCCGGTCTTCCCGGTCAATCATAATGTTTATATGGATATTACCATCTCCGGCATGGCCAAAACAGAGGACTATTAAGTCATTTTCCGTACCTATCGTCTTAGCCTGGGAAACCATCTCTGCTATGCGATTGCGCGGGACGACAATATCTTCGCTTATTTTATGGGGTCTAAGTTTAAAGAGGGCTGGAGAGACAGCCCGGCGAGCCTGCCACAGGAGAGCCGCTTCGCTTTCGTCTCCGGCTGTCTGGATATTTCGGGCTCCCATTTTTTTACATAGTTGGTAGATTGTGTCTGCCTCCGATTCTACAGCCTCTTTACGGCCGTCCACTTCTATTAAAAGCAGCGCCCCGGCTTCTCTGGGTAGCCCTGGAGGCAGGTAGTCTTCTACGCAGGAGATAGCGGTCTGGTCCATGAATTCCAGGGCCGCCGGTATAATTCTGGCGCTGATAATACCGGATACAGTCTGCATAGCCGTATCCAGTCTGTCAAATATAGCTAACAGGGTCTTCCGTGCTTCCGGCAGGGGGAGCAATTTCAGAATAATCCTGGTAATGATTCCCAGTGTTCCCTCAGAGCCTACAAAGAGCTTGGTTAAATCATACCCAACCACACCTTTTCTGGTGCGCACACCCGTACTGATAATCCCGCTCGTGGGTAGTATCACTTCCAGGCCGATTATATAATCTTTAGTGACACCGTACTTAACGGCCCGGGCGCCGCCGGCACATTCAGCCACATTCCCGCCCATAGTAGAAAACTTAAGGCTGGATGGATCAGGGGGGTAAAAAAGGCCAATTTTTTCTACCTCCTTTTGTAAGTCGCCGGTTATTACCCCTGGTTCTACTACCGCTATCAGGTTTTCCGTATCAATTTCCAGGATACGGTTAAGCCGGGTGAGCACCAGGACCAATCCTCCATTTACCGCTAGAGCGCCCCCGGTCATACCGGTTCCCGCCCCGCGGGGTGTGACCGGAAATTTTTCCTGGTTAGCGAGTTGCATAATAGCGTCTATTTCTTCTGCTGTTCCAGGGATGGCCACAGCGTCCGGCAGATAGAAGAGATTGGTAGCGTCATAGGCATAGCAAATTCGATCCTCCTGAGAGGTAAAAAGGTTTTTTTTGCCGATGATGTTTTCGATCTTAGATAACGTTGTAGGTGAAATCATATTTGTCCAGAATACAGAAGTCAGAATAGAAACCCTGGCTTTCAGCTCTTTCTGTCTGGATTTTATAGCAGAAGGGGACTGGAAAAACACTACTTTTTTGCTTGCGGGAGAATGGCAAAGTCTCAAATATCACGCAAAGCCGCCAAGGCCGCAAAAAGAATAAAATTTGGAACTCAGGAACTCATGAAAAAAGCTTTATCACTGATTTCTTGATTTCCAGATTTTCATTTTTCCTTCGCGGTCTTTGCGCCTTCGCGTGAAAAATTGACTTTTTACGAAGCCGTCAAATAAAACGGGGATTGAGAGGCACGACCTCCCAATCCCCGCTCTCATGCCATTAAGACCGGCTTATTTACTTGCCATGACACTCTGTACAGGCCACCGGTGCTTTTTTGCCTTCTTTTTTGGCCTTCATGTGGCAATCTTTACAATTCTTGTGATAGGCCAGTTCCGGCGAGGCAATCTGCTTTTTCTCCTGTGGAGAGAGCTGGGCCATGGGCTTGGCCACACTGTGGCAGCTATCGCATTTCTTTACCGCATCACCCTTCTTCCATACATTCTTACCATCCTTGAAAACATGATGGCAATCGGTACAGCCGATCTTGTAATCAACGGCGTGTTTCTTATGGGTGAAGTTAACCAGGCCCTTGGTATGCTTGGCATAGACCTTACTGCTGATAGTGACCGTATCCGGCTCTGCAGCAAAGGCCACCGCTACAAGGCAAAAAGAGGCGATTACAGCCATAATAATTACTAATTTTTTCATCTTTTTCACCTCCTTTCATGTTAAATTCAACAACTGACGAAACAAAAGGACTATCTAATTATGTCAATCCTGTTGAAAATTCTTTTGTTTAAATTAGACGCCTGATTTACCCGGCCGGATTACCCGAATACCATCACCTTAAAAATAGTTGGACAGGCGTCTTACCTGTCGAGACCGCTTAGTTTATGAAATTATAGGTTAATTAACTTAGCTAAGTCTATATAAAATGGCTTGAGCTTGTCAAGCTAAAAGATTTCGGATGTCAAGCCAATTTAGAAATGTCCTATTTTTACCAAAATAGAAATGTCCGGTT
>JASEGX010000149.1 GCA_030017815.1 Thermodesulfobacteriota bacterium
TCGAATATCGAAATTCGAAACAAATTCAAATTCCTAATGTCTCAATGTTCAAAACTGCAGCGGCGTCAATTCGTTTTGATAATTCGGGTTTTGATCATTCGATATTGTTTCGGATTTCGTGCTTCGGATTTCGGATTTGAAGCCCTGTTTTACTCGGAAATCCAGCGCATCTCGTGGCCCATAGCGTTTCACAAAACTAAACTGTTACATTTTTTATAATAGCATCTGTATCCAAAAAAAGAAAGGCGCAGGTTAAGCCTGCGCCGCCTTTCTTAATATTAGAAACCAAGACAGTTATGCGGTTTCACCGGCCAGCTTTAGCAGCTTGTCATATTCTTCGTCCACCTGCCTCTGGATTTCGGCAATAATGTCATCGGTCAAATGACGAAACCGGCCCTGCTTCTTCAGATACTCGGCTACGGGTTTTGGTTTTGTAATCTTACGGTTAATTATGTACTTACCTTCTATGACCTCATAAAGTGGGAAGACATTGGTTTGTACCGCCAGCTTACTGATCTCGATAGCCAGATCGCCGCCATGTCTCCATCCGGTGGGACAGGATGAGTAAATATGCAGGTAAGCGGGCCCCTTGACCAGAGCGGCCTTTTTGGCCTTGTTCATTAAGTCCAGGAAATACGCCGGCGAGGCCGTTGCTACGTAAGGGATATTATGGGCCACGGCAATGGCCGGAACGTTCTTTTTCTTCGTCGCCTGCCCAAAACTCTTTTTCCCCGGCGGAGAAGTGGTGGTCATGGCGCCATAGGGCGTAGAGCTGGAACGCTGTACGCCGGTGTTCATGTAGGCCTCGTTATCCAGGCAGATATAGACAAAGTCGTGGCCCCTCTCCATGGCGCCGGATAAGGCCTGGAGACCGATATCGGCAGTGGCCCCGTCGCCGCCTATGGCGACGACATCGATATGTTTTTGGGGGATCTTACCCTTACGCATAAGTACCTTCAGGGCCGCTTCCGTGCCCGAGGCCACGGCGGCCGCATTTTCAAAGGCTACATGTATCCAAGGTACATTCCAGGCCGTATGCGGAAAAGTAGAAGTAATAATCTCCATACAGCCCGTGGCACTGACGACGATACTGTTCATACCAATGGCCTTCATAGCCAGTCTAAGCGCCAGTACCTCCCCACAACCCTGGCAGGCCCGGTGCCCGGAGGCTATGGGCTCCGCTAAGGGCAGCTTCTTTGCCGAAAATCCTTTGAAATTTTCAAACTCTTTGATCATATCTCCCTCACTCCGATCATTTCGTAAAGTTGTTTCGGTCTCTTTTTGGCATAAGTAAATGCCTTGGAAACTATCTCTTCAAAATTTTCTACCGTAACATCACGCCCACCTAGGCCGGCAATAAAGTTAAAGACCTTGGGCCGACCGCGCTCTGCATAGAGGGCGGCTTTGATTTCTTCGGCTACCGGACCGCAGGCCCCACCCGGAGATAAGGCCCGGTCCACTACGGCCAGGGTTTGGGCGCCGGCGATGGCCTTTTTGAATTCCGTAGACGGAAAAGGCTTCCAGAGGCGGAACCGTACCAGACCTACCGGCAGCCCTTTTTCGCGCATCTTATCAATGGCGGTCATGGCTGTCTCGGAGATGCTCCCCATTGTAATGAGAATAACTTCAGCCCCTTCGGTCTTATATGACTCTACAGGATTATAATAACGCCCGAAGAGGTCGCCGAATTCCTTCCAGGCCTTAAGAACGACCTTTTTAGAATTGATCAGGGCTTCATTGGTGGCCTTTTTAGCCTCCGTATATATCTCTGGTATTCCTACCAGACCCATGGACACCGGCTTTCTCGGATCCAGGCGCACCTTCGGCTTGTATGGGGGGAGATACTTATCCACCTCGGCCTTATCCAGTATCTCAATGGGTTCAATGACATGGCTCAGGGTAAAACCGTCCAGGTTGACAATAACCGGTAACAAGACCTTAGAATCTTCGGCCACCCGGAAGGCATGTAGGACCAAATCAAAGACCTCCTGCCCGTTCTCCGCAAAGGTCTGTATCCAGGCGATATCCTGCTCGGCCATGATGTCGCTGTGGTCGTTCCAGATGCTGATCGGACCCGAAAGAGACCGGTTCGCTACTACCATGACGATAGGCAGTCTCATCGCAGGAGCGATAAAGAGAATCTCGTGCATAAGGGCGAGGCCTTGTGCACTTGAGGCTGTAAAGGTTCGGGCGCCGGCGGCTGAAGAGCCAATACAACAGCTCATAGCGGAATGCTCGGATTCTACCGGAACAAAAGCGGCGTCCAGTTCCCCATCAGCCACTACCTCCGCGAGGTGTTCAACAATATGTGTCTGGGGAGTGATCGGATAAGCCGCGATAAGATCGACATCCGCCAATTTGACGGCCTCACTGGCGGCTATGGAAACCTCCATCCCAATGCGTTTTGCCATATTAACTAATCCTCCTCTAAAACCATGGTAATGGCGTCCTTAGGACATTCTTTGGCACAGATGCCGCAACCCTTACAGTAATCCAGATTGACCTTGTAATACCCCTCCTCTGCCGGAACCATAGCCAGATCAGGGCAATAAATCCAACATAATCCACACTTGTTACATTTCTCCCTATCGACAATTGGACGTTGAGACCGCCAATCGCCTGTTTTAAAGGCGCGGGAACTGCCCGGCTGCCGTATAACACAGCCCAAATCGAGTTCTTTCCAGCCCATTATGGCGTCTATTTTTGCCATATTACGCCTCCCTTACGATAGTTTCAGTCATAGCCCGGTTGAAGGCTGTCTTGTTCTTCTCCGCAATGCGGCCGAAGCGTTTATCAATGGCCTTTCCTAACGCATCGTTACTTACTATACCCGTAGATTTAAGCAAGGCCCCAAGCATGGTCGTATTGGTTATGGGGACCCCCATACTCTCCATGGCGATCTTGGTAGCATCCACCGTAACAATCTTTGCCTTGACATTTAACAACCCGGCCATCTCTTCCGGTGTCTTGGAGGTATTTATAATTACTGTCCCCCCTTCTTTCAGGCCTGCGGCCACGTTGACGATTTTAAGAATGCTCGGGTCGAGGACCATGACCACATTTGGTCCATAAACCTTTTCCCGCGTCCTGATGGGCTTATCGCTAACCCTTATAAAGGCCGCTACGGGCGCCCCCCGCCGTTCCGGGCCGAAACTCGGAAAGGCCTGCGCATACTTCCCGTCGTCAATGGCTGCAATAGCCACCAGTTCGGCTGAAGTAACCGCCCCTTGGCCACCCCTACCATGGATTCTGATCTCGATCATGGTTTGATTCTCCTCCACCCAGTCTGCTTCTTCTGTAAATTGGTAACCGTTTTATTGCTCACGGTGAGGCTCACTGCGTAGCACGCAGCACTTCTTTTGTCAAGTTTTTTTGGCTTATTATTGTTTTAACGACGACTGTTTGGCCGTATCCTTACGCTTTGGTCCTGGCTTCTAACGCCCGCCTGAGGGTCATTTCATCATTATATTTAAGGTCTGTACCCATGGGAACTCCGCAGGCAATACGAGTCACCGCTATATATTCATTTTGAAGCAATCCGGCCAGGTAAGCAGCGGTGGCTTCTCCGGCCACAGTTGGGCTGGTCGCTAAGATTACCTCTTTCACCTGACCGCTTTTTATACGTAAAAGAAGTTCTTTTATCTTGAGCTCATCCGGACCAACCCCATCCATAGGCGAAAGTACACCATGCAAGACGTGATAACGCCCTTTAAAGCCACTGGATTTTTCTATAGCCATCATATCCCCCGGATCTTCGACTACGCAAATCGCGTCAGTGGTTCGTTTGGGGTCTGCACAGATGGCACAGGGATCAGTTTCCGTAAAACTGAAACAGGTAGAGCAAAACCGTATCTTTTCCTTGACTTCGTCAATACTTTGGGCCAGTTCTTTGGCCCTCACCTCGGGCCAACGGAGGATCGCAAGGGCGAGACGTGCCGCTGTCTTTTCTCCAATACCAGGTAAGTTGCCCAGATTTCGGATAAGCCGCAAAAGGGCCGGTGGGAAAACGGACATGGCTATGCTTACAAAAGCCCCGGGATTTTAAAGCCACCGGCGACCTGGGCCATCTCTTCCTGCATCATCTGCTGAGATTTCTTCAGGGCATCATTTACCGCAGCCAGGATCAGGTCTTGTAACATATCGAGATCGTTAGGGTCTACGACTTCTCGTTCTATCTTTATGGATACTATTTCCTGCCGGCCATTGGCTACGACCGTTACCATCCCGCCACCCGCAGAGCTTTCCACGGTCTTGTCGGCCAGTTCCTCCTGTATCTCGGCCATCTTAGCCTGTATTTTTTGCGCCTGTTTAACTAATCCTCCGATATCTTTCACGTCTTTCTCCTTAAAAAGATTTGATATTGTCAACCCACAGAGAACAGAGATAAATTTGACGGCTTCGTAAAAAATAAAAATTACCGCAGCGGCCGCCGAGAACGCTGAGATAACATATTGAATAGTCATTCGACCCGGCTCATGACCGTGAGCCAGCCGAACGGTTTACAGTTTTTCTCTGCGGACTCTGCGTGCTCAGCGGTGAAAAGGCTTTTTTACTACAATATATTTCTCGGTGTCCTCTGTGGTTTATTTGCAGTTTTTTAGGTTTTTTCGATCTTGATCTCCTCAATATGTCCGCCTAAGATGCTTAACGCCTCTTGAACCAAGGGGTGCTTTACTATCTCCTGCCGGGCGGTACGTTCCCAGCCTGTTTCCTCTGCTGTTTCACGACCAGGAGCAGCCGCTGATTCTGAAAGTATGTCTATTCTTATGTCTCGCCGGTAATATTCCCGACAAATCTCGCGCAGTCGCGCGTTATAAAAAGGATCTCTTAAGAGATCAGAAAGGGAATGATCGGCAAACACAATGGCCAGCGTATCATTTTTTACCGTCACCTCCCGACATTGTTGTAGAATCGAGGCCAGGGGGAGGCTCTTGCTTTTAACGAAACCTAAAAAGTTCTCCGGATCTTCCGGCCTGCCAGATACAAAGGGGGCTTCTGGTTCTTTCCCTTCCTGCCCACAGCTATCCAGGTCTGACCCCGGCGGATAGGCTGTGGTCGGACCCTGGACGGGTTGTAGTCCCTCATTTTCTTTAATGCCGGAGGCCAGAATGGAAATCTTTTCCAGTATCTTTTCCACTGGAATAACATCCTTTAACAGGCTCGCTCGCATCAGTATCATCTCAAGGGTCAATCTAGGCTGTGAAGATCTTCTCAATTCCTCCCACCCCTGTATCAGCAACTGGAGATACAGGTAGATGGTCTCGGTACTTTTTGCCTGCCCCAGTCTATCCAGTTCTTCTTTTTCATCGTCTGCAACATTTATTAACGGGCCTGGTTTCCGGCAGGTCTTAATAATGACCAGATTTCGAAGGGCCTCTACCAGGTCGGCATAAAACCGTTTTAGGTCCTGACCCTGGGTATAAATCTGATCTATCAAGTCGATACTTCGCTCAAGGTTATGTTCAAATATGGCCACTATCATCTCTATAACCAGCCTCTGGTCAACAAGGCCAAAGACAGTGGCTATCTCCTCGTCCCCGGCTTCATCCCCACCGTAGGAGATAATCCGATCCAGGAGGCTCAGGGCATCACGCATACTCCCCTCGGCCTCCCGGACAATAAAGCGCAGCCCTCCTGCGCCCAGCTTTATACCTTCCTGATCGATGATGGCCTTAAGGTGGCCCGTAATCACTGCCGCGGAAAGCCGTTTAAAGTCATAGCGCTGGCAGCGCGAAAGGATGGTAATGGGAATCTTGTGTGGTTCTGTAGTGGCAAAAATAAAGATGACATGTGCCGGCGGCTCCTCTAAGGTCTTGAGAAGGGCATTAAAGGCCGGTTCGGTGAGCATGTGCACTTCATCGATAATGTATATCTTATACCGGCATTTGGCAGGAAGGTACTTGGCGTTTTCTCT